>JACZVE010000400.1 GCA_022572825.1 SAR324 cluster bacterium | reverse complement strand
ACCGCGGAGAGGGGCAGCGGGCGTCAGCCCGCGGGGTGAGGTGTTGCCGAGGGCATCAAAACCAATCGCATTCCTTCATATTTTGCAGGAAATTCAGAGTCAGGACACCAGCTGGAACCGGGTATTGCCGCCTCGGCATAGTGCAAGGGGCGCTTCGCTGCGCCGACGCGGAGGGCGGGCGAGGCGAGCACGCGATCACGGTGCGGAACTCGGCCGCGCGCCGCCATGCCAGCGCTGCGCCGGAGCGTCGCGGGCAGACGGAACAGTGCCCAGGGGGATGCCGGCAGCAGCCGGGACCGCCGCGCCGCAGCGAATGCATCCGCTTGCCGCGCGAGGAAGGAGGCCTCTATCGCGGGTGGGGCTTGGAAATCTCGTTGCGCCAAACGTTGGAGGGATAGAACGTGACCACGCGGCGCGGTGAGATATCGTACTCGTCTTTGGTTTTGGGATTGCGCCCGATTCGGCGTTGCTTGTCGCGCACTTTCCATTGCCCGAAACCGCTGATAAGTATGGGATCACCGTCCTGCAACGATTCTTTGATAATCGTCAGAATCTGCTCCACCTGCTGGCTGGCCTCTTCATGGGAAAGGCCCATTTTCAGCTCGATAGATCGGACGATGTCGGCCTTCACCATGGTCTATACCTTCAGAATAGGAATAATATCAATCAATTTCGCTAGATTATGGCCACTGGCATGGGGGTGTCAAGGGCGGCATGAAGGCCAGACGCCATGTACATCCGCGGCCTCCAAAGCGCTCGTCGGGGTTTTTCCAGCCGGGTCTATACCGGTCAGCCGGCGGCAACAAGCAAGGAGTGTGGGAACAGATCGGTTCCCCAACGAGATCCTTGGCACCTCCGGCGCGGCCGTCAAAAGCTGCGCCGGAACGTCGTGTTGCGGCATTTGGGGCAGGGAGGAATCCGGGTCGCCTTGTCGAATGTCAAGGCCTGCTCGCACCGTGTGCACTGCAGCGTACCGGCGCCTGCGATTTCGCCCGTTTTGTAGCTGAGCCGGTCAGTGATCTTGTTGGCGAATCCTTCCAACTGCTCTCCTGCCGATTTGGCCATCTTGGAGATAACGTCCAACGCCCCGGCCTGCAGGCGATCCAAATCGAGGCTTTTACGGGTTTGATCGCGCGTAAAGCGGATGGCGTCGTGCCAGTCGCGACGGATGAACGCGGAGACGCGCGCGATATCATCCGCGTAGTAATCCCGCAGCTTGTCCGCCCAGTCACGGGATTCCTTCAGGGCCCGCTCGAACGCCTCCTCGGTGAGAGTGCCGGCGCGCTCCAGATTGTCCCGAAAGATATTGCTCATCCTCTCATACAGATCGACCATGCTGCTCCCGGCCGAGGAGGGTCCGCGCTCATTCTGCCGATCGTTGCTGGGTTCTTGCTCGCTCATGGGATGCTTCCATCGGTAAAGTGGTGCCGGGATCGACCGTTGACAGAACGCTTACCGGGGGCGACGACCTGCGTCCGCCCGGCCCCGGGGCACGGCGCTGTACTCGGGTGAGCGATGGTTGCACGCGTGGGCGAGGATAACCGCCTCCGGTTCCGTGCGCTGGCCCTCCTCATTATCTATCACAGAGGTGCGATGCTGACCATACTCGCAGGGTGAGCCGGGAGGATTCGAGCGAATGCCCCCGCGAGGTGCGACCGCGAGCGGGGGCCGAAGTACGGGCGGTGTCTGCGCGTCGCGCCTTGACATAACGCGCAGAAATCATTACCTGAAATCAAAATTGCGGTCGCCGCGGACCTTGGCACCCTGTGTGGAGTGCATTGCCCGTGAAAATGCGAATCCGTGACCCGATGAACGCGGCACCGACAGGGACGCCATGAGCGATTCAGCCTTTCCGATCCGCCTGGCGGAGCGGATGTCCCAATTGCCCGACTATATGTTCGAGAAGATCAACCTCCTCCGCCAGGAAAAACGGCGGGCGGGGGTGGATTTGATCGACATGTCCATGGGCAATCCCCGTGATCCCACGCCGCAGCAGATCGTCGACAAACTGGCGGAGGCCGTCCAGGACCGCCGCAATCACCGCTATTCGGTCGCATCGGGCATCCACAATCTGCGCAGAGAGGTCGCAGCATACTACCAGGCCCGCTATGACCTGCGGTTCAATCCCAACGACGAGATCATCTGTACGATCGGTTCCAAGGAGGGATTCGCCCATTTGTGCCTGGCCCTGCTCGGGGTGGGGGATGCGGCCATCGTTCCCGCGCCGGCCTACCCCATTCATTCCTACAGCGTCGTGCTGGCCGGTGCGGCGCCGGTGCGGCTCGACGTGCATGATGACGACCACTTCCTGCGGGAATTGATCCGCATTTGCGAGGCGGACAACCCCCGGCCCAAGGTGCTGTTCCTCAACTATCCTCACAACCCCACGGGACGGTGCGTCGAGCTGGCGTTCTTCGAGGCCGTGGTCGACATTGCCAAGCGCTTTCAAATGATCGTCGTGCACGATTTCGCCTACGGAAGGATCACCTTTGACGGATTCGAGCATCCCAGCTTCCTGCAGGCGAAGGGCGCGCGTGAAGTGGGCTGCGAGTTCGGAACGCTTTCGAAGGCCTACAACATGGCCGGCTGGCGCATCGGCTACGCTTTGGGAAACCGGGCAATCATCAGCGCGCTTAACCGCATCAAGGGCTACTACGATTACGGGATCTTCCAGGCGGTGCAGATTGCCGCCATCATCGCCCTGCGCCACGGAGAACAGGACATCGCCCGCCAGGTGGCGCGCTATCAACAACGCCGGGATATCGTCGCGGCAGGGCTGCGATCGGCGGGTTGGCAGGTGACACCGCCCCAGGGCGGCATGTTTCTGTGGGTGCAAATTCCCCGGTCATTTGCCGCCAAAGGCAGCTACGACTTCGCAATGCAGCTGATGGACGTCGCCAACGTGGTGGTGTCGCCGGGCATAGGCTTCGGCCCGGAAGGCGAAGGGTATCTGCGCATGGCGCTGGTAGAAAATGAAAAGCGACTGCAGCAGGCCGTGCGCAATTTCCGCCAGCACTTTTCCGTCCCCGCCCCCGCGGTGCGCATGGCGGCCGGTTCCTGATCGTCGGCTCGCCACCGC
>JACZVE010000399.1 GCA_022572825.1 SAR324 cluster bacterium | reverse complement strand
CTGAACGACGTTTGGCCCGCCAGGGTACGCTGGCGCTGCCAAATAAGACAGTGGTCCTGGAAGTAGGCCACACGCCGGCCATGGCGAGCGGTTTCCGAAGTCCGTCCCCACCCTCCTTGCCGAGGAGGTGAGTCAGCACGTGGAATGGAAAAGACCCCCGACCGGCTCTCTTTCCCGAACCGCATTGTAGCGCCGCACCGCCTCTTTGGTTTCCAGGATGTCCACCTCCACCCCCTCGCTGCGCAACATCCGCAACGTCTCCGGACACACCTGGAGCCGACGATAGATACCCTTGGACAGCACAACCCGCCTGGCACCCTTTTGCAGCAACTCCTCCACATCCGCGGGTTGAATGCCAGGGATATGCGCCGTTCCGGTCTCCCGCCAGTCCCATTCCCTCGACCCGCCGGGATAGAGCTTGGCGTCCTTGAAGCGAATGCCGCCCTCCACCTCGATTTGCCCCCACGATAGCCCGACGATTCGCGGAGAAGTGGGTTGTTCGCTCATCAAATTCACCTCGATCCGTAAGTTTACAGAGTTGACCCGGCCTGCTGAGAACCCATTTCATTCCCGACCCTACCACAAAGCATAGGTCGGAAGTTCCTCTGGCCGGAGAAGGATGCGTATGGAGCGGGCTTCACCCGGTTCTCGGGAAATGAAGCCCCGCCTCTCCAACGTCAACACCATTTGATGCACCGTCGGCGGGGTTACCCGGAAATAATTCTGCATATCTCGTTCGGCGGGTGCCCGTCTGTGCAATTTGGTGTAGGCGTAGATGAAAGCGAGGTATTGCCCTTGTTTAGGGGTCGAATTGGTCGCCATTGTCTTCGGATTTGGGTGCGGAATCCCGATAACACCCTGCCCCAACATTGCACGGGTTTGTGTGAAGTGGGGTGTGACACGAGGTGGGGGCGCCGTCTGGCAAGCGGTTTCCCTCATTAGCCAGTTCGACCTCGCCCTCTGGAAGCTTCCTGATAATTTACTCGGCTGTATACCCGATTCTTGCCGCGCGCGGAAGAGGTTGCTGGCCTTTCCTACCGTTGCGATTTGGCCACCTCAGGCGAAGCATGACAAAGGGGCCGCTGCTGGCTATCATCTTCAATGATTCCCGAGCGGCTCCATCGGGCAGGAAAAGCCGGAATGACATTGGGGGGAGCATAAGGAGCCATGGCCGAGGAAGCTGCAAGCAACTTTCGCGACGTTCTGTCGCGGTTCAGGAGCTTTTTCAAATCCCTGACTCTCGCCAAGAAGGTGGTGCTGTTCTCTGCCGTGGCGGTAGTTTTGGTCGGGATGGCCTCCTCGATGTACGTGGCCAGCCGCGACAGCTGGACGCCTCTCTTCAGCGGTATCAGCAACGAGGACGCTGCGCGAATCAAGGCAAAGCTGAACGAGAACCAGATCCCCGTGCTGGTCGGGCCGGGGGGAGGCTCTATCTTTGTGCCCACCGGCTGGGTCGATAAAGCGCGGCTTACGCTGGCCCAGGAACGGGTGTCGACGTGTTTGTCGGGGAGAGGACCTTCTGGGAGACAGAGTTTCAGCAGCAGGTCACGTGCAGAATCGGCTTGGAGGGCGAGTAGGGGCGCCTGGTCAACAAGCTGAACGACGTTTGGCCCGCCAGGGTACGCTGGCGCTGCCAAATAAGACAGTGGTCCTGGAGGCTGAGGAGTAACCATGACAATCGCGAAAAAGCTCCAACCGCACCTAGCCGAGCGCGGTGTGGAGTACAAGGTGCTGACACATTCGCCGACTCCGTCCGCGTCGCGCACGGCGGAGAGCAGCCACATATCGGGGAACCGCATTGCTAAAGGAGTGATGCTGAAGGATGAGTCGGGTTACCTGCTGGCCTTGGTACCGGCCTCCCATCATATCGGTCTGGACGAGATCAACAGCATTCTCGGTCGCAACCTGAAGCTGGCCACCGAGGAGGAAACCTGTACGCTGTTCCCCGACTGCGAGGTGGGCGCCGTCCCCGCCATCGGGGCTGCTTACGGGCTGGATGTGGTCATGGAAGAGAGCCGGGCCCGGCAACCCGACATTTACTTCGAAGGCGGCGACCACACCTCGCTGGTCCACTTGAGCGGTGAGCAATTCGGCAAGCTGATGGATACAATCCAGCGAGGGCAGTTTAGCCATCACCAGTGAGGCTTGGCCACTGCTATCCGCGAGCCTCCCCGCCTTCCGTTATCCCGAGCCCGTTTAAGTTCCGCATTGATCCGCTCCCGAATGATCGACTGCTCGAACTCCGCCAAGACGCCGCACATCTGGAACATGGCCTTCCCGGCGGGCGTGGTGGTGTCGCTGCCCTGCTGATGCAGGTACAGGTCGATGCCAAGGGCGTGGAGCTGTTCCTGGAACTCAAGGAGACGTTGAAGGGATCGTCCGAGGCGCCCGCTCCACCTCACCGCGGATGGAGGAAAGCACATCCATCGACATGGCTTTCGCCACGGTAAAGGCCGTAGCGTGCTCCTCGCGCCACCCATCCCGGAAATCGAAGCCCACCTTCCAGCCCTTCGCCCGGATGAAGGCCAGCGCCTCCTTGGGCGGGGCGGGGGTGAATCGGAAGCCGGGCTTGGGGGTGAATTGGGCCATTTTTTCGGCTAAACTAATTTAGCAGGAAAGCCGCGCCGAAGGCGCTGGAGTCGGCATTGGCTCGGCGGCCGGGCGCTCGGTTTCAATCCAACAGTGGGCGGGCACGGGCGATGATTTCATCGAAGGGGGTGCCGGCGGGAAGCGTCCCGTAGGTGTGGCCCCACTCGCCGACCGGCATCTCGCGCGATCGCTTGTGGCTGTCGCCTGACCTCGGCCGCGGCGTGCATCACCCGGCAATCTGCCTTGCGCTGATTACTTCGGGGACTGACGACGGGATAGACGTTTAGCAACGTTCAGCGAGAGAGTGACATCCGGGCGATCATCATCGGCGCCGGGAGAGGCCAGCGGCTCAAGCCCCTCACGGACGACTCCCACAAGACGCTTACCGAGATTAAAGGCAAGCGCATCCTGGACTGGATTCTGGATGCGCTGGTCGGCGGCGGCGTGCACGATATCGTCTACATCGACGGCTTCAACGGCCAGGCGATTCGCGC
>JACZVE010000051.1 GCA_022572825.1 SAR324 cluster bacterium | reverse complement strand
TCCACGGCTCCGATGCCGCACGCCGGCGCCGGTCGCGCCGCCTGATTGGGACGTGCGGGCAAGGCCGCACTACTTCACTTGGTCCGATGGTCCCAATGCAATAAGCGGTCCCAAAAACTGGCGGGGGGCTGCGGGGGAAAGGCGGGGTTGGACAGAGTTTCGGCGGAAGGCGGCAGGGCCGACGCAGCGGCGCGTTGATCGATCACCGCGGCGATTCGCATCAGGCTCCTGCTGGCAGGGGCTCGCGGATAGAGCTCCAGCAGGGCGGTCTGCTGGCGCACTGCGTTGCGGACGCACTTGTCGAAAGGGATGCTGCCCAGGTAGGAAAGGCTGGCCTGCAAAAACTGCTCACTGACCCGGTTCAGACGCTCGAACACGGCATGGCCGTCGCGCTCGGACTGCACCGAGTTGGCGATCAGGCCGAAGTCGCGCACGTCGTACTTGATGGCCAGCAATTTCATCAGCGCGTACGCATCGGTGATAGCGGTGGGTTCGGGACTCACCACCAGCAACACTTCACTGGCTGCGGCGTTGAACCGTAGCACGTTGGACGAGATGCCGGCTCCGGTGTCGATGATCAGATAGTCGTTGTCTTCATCGATACGGCTCAACTCGGCAAACAGGTGCATCTGCTGCCGCTTGTTCATCTCCGACAGCTCGCTGATGCCCGAGCTGGAGGGAAGTATCTTCACTCCCAGCGGCCCCTCCAGCACGATATCCATGACATCCTTCTCGCCGTTCACCACGTGTTCCAGCGTATATCGCGGTGTCAGGCCCAGCAGCACGTCTATGTTGGCCAGGCCCATGTCGCCATCGAGCAGCACAACCCTGCGCTGCAGGCGACTGAGGGCCAGCGCCAGGTTGACGGCGGTGTTGGTCTTGCCGACGCCCCCCTTGCCGCTCGTCACGGCGATGACGCGCATTTGCCTGCGCGGCACGCCCTGGGAGGGCTTCCCATGCCGGTGCTGGCTGACCATCCGCCTGAGGGTATTGGCCTGATCCATGGAAAAACGCCTTGGCTGGGCCACATGAACGGCAAGAATGGCGCCGGGGTGGTCGACGCGTCTGTCGCGGGGCTGGGAGGAGGGGGCCGCGGCTATGTGTCGGATATATTCAGCAGCAGGTCCACCAGCCGTTCCTTCGACGCCACTTCGATGTCCTCGGGAACTTTTTGTCCCGTGGCCAAATAACCGATGGGCGTCTTGAATCGGATCAAATGGTTCAGCAGCGAGCCGTAGGTGGTGCTCTCGTCCAGCTTGGTGAAACAAACCGATGCCACCGGCAGCTCGCCGAAGCGGCGGGTGATGTCCGTCAGATCGACATCCTTGGTGGTGGCGCTCAGCGTGAGGGTGATGTCTATCCGGTCCTCGCCCCCGAACAGCTTCCGCAGCTCGGACATTTGCAGCTCGTCGCGCTGGGAGCGTCCGCCGGTATCGATGAAGATCACGTCGTTCTGAGCGTATTTGTCGATCGCCTGGCGCAGCTCGCCCTTGGTGTTCACCACCGATATGGGCACGCCCATTATGCGGGCATACACCTTGAGCTGCTCCACCGCGGCGATGCGGAAGGTATCCACGGTGATCAAAGCCACATGCTTATTGTGCTTGAGCGCCTGCTCGGAGGCCAGCTTGGCCACGGTGGTGGTTTTGCCGACTCCGGTAGGCCCGACCAGGGCCACGATTGTTTGCCGGTCGGGCTGGGCGGTGATGCCGCCGGTGACCTTTACGATCTTCATCAGCATGCGGGCCAGGAAGATCTTCATGTAAGCGAAATCTTCCAGTTCCGTCGCCGGGATATTCTTCAGAGCTTCTTCGATCATCCGGCGCGCAAACTTGACTTCCACCCCGGCGAAGACGAGCTGCTGATAGAGCACCACCAGATTTTCCGGATAATTGGCCTCGCGAAGCCCCGCCGATTCGGCCGTGAGCAGATGCAGCATCTGGCGCATCTCGCCCAGCTCGCCGCGAATCTGATGCAGGTCGTCCTCTTCGCGCAGGTTGCTGCGGTGAGCATCGCCCACGGCGTGCAGGATATCCTTGAGCTCGTGAATATCGTCCTGCAGCGGGGTGAGCAGCTGGCGCGTCTCGATGCGATTCTTGGCCATGATCCGGCGCATGAAGGCGCCATCGGTCCGATCGGCCGGCCCTTTGCCCTTGATCAACGCCTGCAACATGGAGCGTCGGGGAGACTGGGCGAGGGGATCGGGCACTCCGCCGTTGGTCTCGCTGCCGCCCTCAACGTCCCGGGCCGCCGTCACCTCCAGCATGGGCCTTCCGAACAGCCCGAACTTCCCGCCGCCTCCCCGCACCTGACGGGTGGAAAGAATGATGGCGTCCGTGCCGAGCTCCTGCTTGACCTTGTGCAGGGCTTCCTGCATGTCTGCGCCGCGGTACCTTTTGATTTGCATCCCTGGCCTTTTCCATGATGGGAGAAACGCGTCCTTATCGATCCTCCTGGGTTCAGCCGACGATCCCGAGTGATTCGATCCGCACGTCAGTGGAGATCTCGTTGTGGGAAAGCACCACCAGACTGGGAATGAACCGCTCGGTCAGCTTCTTGACATGTGGTCGAATCAGCGGCGAGCAGAGCAGGATGGGCTGAAAGTTGCGCACCGAGAATTGCTCCAACTCGCCCTCGATGTTCTGGATGATACTCTGCGCCCCTTCCGGGTCGATGCCCAGGAAGGTTCCCTGTGGTGTGGTCTGTAGAGAGGATGCCAGTTGGTCCTCCACTTCCTGCGAAAGAGCGATCAATGGCAACGTGCCATCATCGGTCTGATATTGCCGCGTGATGGTGCGCGCCATATTCTGCCGGACGTATTCGGTGAGCAACTCCGGATCCTTGGTGACCGGCCCCATATCGGCGAGCGTTTCTATGATGGTGTGGAGGTCGCGGATGGATACGCGCTCGCGAAGGAGGTTTTGCATCACCTTTTGCACGGTTCCCAGCGGCAGGACGTTGGGGATCAGTTCCTCCACCACCTTGGGCTCGCTCTTGGCAAAATTGTCCAGCAGCCGCTGGGCTTCCTGGCGGCCGAGAAATTCCGGCGCGTGGCGCTTGATCACCTCGATCAGGTGGGTGGAGAGCACCGTTGGCAGGTCGACCACGGTATAGCCGGCCATTTGCGCCCGCTCCTGGTCCTCCGGATTGATCCACAGCGCGGGCAACCCGAACGCCGGCTCAATGGTTTCGATTCCGGTGATCTCTTCCTCAAGTTCGCCGGTTTTCATGGCCAGCAGGTGATCCAGCAGCACCTCGCCGCGCCCTACCTCAACGCCGTTGATGATGAGCGAATAGGCGCCCGGGGCCAGTTCCAGGTTGTCCTTGATGTGGATCGGCGGCACAATGAAGCCGCTCTCCAAAGCCACCTGGCGCCGTATGGACTTAATGCGCTCCAGCAGCTCACCGTCCTGCTCCGCATCCACCAGCGGAATCAGCCCGTACCCCAGCTCAATTCCCAACCGGTCGATCGGCAGCAGGCTTTCGATGTCCTCCGGCCCTTCCTCGGCTTCCCGGGCGGCCTCCAGCAGGGCCGATTCCATGTCCCGTTGCTCGGCGCGTTCCCGGCCGCGATAGAGCAGCCAGGCCAGCGTCCCGATACCTATGGCGACGATCAGCAGCGGAAAGGTGGGCATGCCCGGAATCAACGAGAAGACGAAGATCACCAGGGCGGCGATGATGAGCGCGCGGGAATTGCCGAGCAACTGCCTTTTCAGGATTTCGCTGAGCGCCTCGTCCACCGAGGCCTTGGTGACGGCGATACCGGCGGCCACGGACACGATCAGAGCGGGAATCGCGGAGACCAGGCCGTCGCCCACAGTCAATAGGGTGTACGTGTTGAGCGCCGTCGGTACGTCCATGCCGAACTGAAAGATGCCGATCACCAGGCCGCCCACGATGTTGACCGCGGTGATGATCAGGCCGGCGATGGCATCGCCCCGCACGAACTTGCTGGCGCCGTCCATCGATCCGTAGAAGTCGGCCTCCTGCTGGATCATGGACCGGCGCACCTTGGCCTCCGAATCGTCGATGACGCCGGCGTTGAGGTCGGCGTCGATGGCCATCTGCTTGCCCGGCATGGCGTCCAGGGTGAAGCGCGCGGCCACCTCGGCGATGCGCCCCGCGCCCTTGGTGATCACCACGAAGTTGATGATCACCAGAATGAGGAAGATGATGATCCCCACCACGAAGTTCCCCCCGACGACGAATTCGCCGAAGGCCTGAATCACAGCCCCGGCCGCCCCCAGCCCCTCGTTGCCGTTGGCCAGGATGAGCCGGGTCGATGCCACGTTGAGCGATAGGCGGAACAGGGTGGCGATCAGCAAAACGGTGGGCAACGCCGAGAAATCCAGCGGTCGCAGCGTGAACAATGCGACGAACAGGATCAGGATCGAAACCGCGATGCTCACCGAGAGCAGGATATCCAGCAGCGTCGGCACCACCGGCAGCACCAGCACCATGATGATGCTGACCACACCGATAGCGAGCACGAAATCGGTGTAGCGCGAAGTGCGGACGGATACGGGAACGTTGAAAGCCTGTGTTGCCATCTGCGCCACCAATGGCGTTGCCGATTAATTAATAACGCCGAAAATCGCCGAAACACGCCGTCAGATAAAATACCACATCCGGTCGGCCGGACCAACCCAATTGCCTATAATCACCTCAGCCCCCGGCCCCCTCTCCGAATTCGGGGAGGGGGAGCCGGCGATGGCACCTCCCGAGCAGACACCAGCCTGTTCTCCCTTCTCCAATCGCGGAGAGGAGCGGCTTCACCACGAATCGGCTTTAATCGGACGCACCGCGCACCCTGTTTGCATCCGCCGATGGGTGGTGAGGCGGGGTGAGGTTTTGGCGAGACCATCAATTGCAGTCGCATGCCCTCGTATTTTCCATGATCGTCAGAGTCGGCACACTAGGCCGAAGAAGTGGCGGTACGTCCCTTCAGCCGGTACACGTAGGCCAGGATTTCCGCGACGATGCGGAAGAACTCCTCCGGCACCTGGTCGCCGATTTCCACCTGCCGGTAGATTTCCCGTGCCACCAGGGGATTTTCTACGATAGGCACGTCGTTTTCCCGCGCGATCGCCTTGATGCGCTCGGCAATGAAGTCCGCGCCCTTGGCGGTCAGCTTGGGCGCGCTCATCACTTCGCGGTCGTACTCCAAGGCAACCGCGTAGTGAGTGGGGTTGGTCACCACCACGTCGGCCTTGGGCACATTCTGCATCATCCTGGCGCGGGACATCTCCCGCTGAATCTGCCGCACACGGGCTCGCAACTGCGGGTCGCCCTCGGTTTGCTTCAGTTCTTCCCTCAGCTCCTGCTTGGTCATCTTCAGCCGTTGCTCCTGCTGCCAGCGTTGGAACAGGTAGTCGAACACCGCCAGGATCATTAGCGCGACAGCCACGCGGCCGAACAGCTTGGCGAGCAGGGAAAAGTTGTGGCTGATGATGCCGGAAAGCGGGAGCTTGGAAAGGGTCAACAGCTCCAGGATTTCCCCGCTGAGCGAGATATAGGTGACGTAACCGATGATCCCCATTTTGAACAGGCTCTTGAGCAGTTCGGCCAGCCCGTTGACCGACAGGATGCGGCGCAGGCCCTGGAGCGGGTTGAGCCGGTTGCCTTGAAAGCGAATCGGATTGACCCGCACGCCCACCTGCGCCATCGCGCTTAATATCGCGACCACGAACGCCACGGCGAATAGCCCCAGGATCACCGTAGCGAGGATCCACATTCCGCTGGCCACGCCCCGGTACAGCTCCGTGATGGTCAGGTCGGGAGCGATGAGATGCTGAAACGTGGTCACCCAGAGCTTTTCCATCTGCACCAGGCCGGCATCGCCCACGACGAGAAAATACACCAAAAACGCCCCCAGCAGTGCTGCGGAAGGAATTTCCCGGCTAATGGCCACCTGCCCCTCCTTGCGGGCGTCCTCCCGTTTTTTTTGGGTCGGGGCCTCTGTTTTTTCTTGTGCGGGAGCTTCAGCCACGTCGCAGCCCTGAATCCAGAATGTTACCCAGCTGATTGTGCAATGCGCCGAGCGCCTCGATAAAGAACGGAAATGCCAGCATCAGCAGCAACAAACCCAGCGCGATGGTGAACGGAAAGCCCACCACGAAGACGTTCACCTGCGGGACGGAGCGCGCAATCAAGCCGATGCTGAAGTTCGCCGCCATCATCGCCACGATCAGCGGGGCGCCGATCTGCAACCCGACGAGAAAGATCATCCCGGCGAGCCCCATGTAGTGGTCCAGCAGCGCACGGCTCAATTCCAGCTTGCCCGGCTCGATGTGCCGGTAGCTCATGATGAGCGCCCGGATCAGGATATGGTGGCCATCCAATACGACGAACAGCAGCAGGGCGAACGAGATCTTGATTTGCCCGATCAGTGAAACCTGAGCCTCGGAGGAGGGATCGAATACGCTGGCTATCCCCAGCCCCATCTGAAATCCGATCACCTCGCCCGCGAGCGCGACACCGGCCAGCAGCAGGCGGGCGGAAAACCCGATCAGCACGCCCACACCCACCTCCGCCGTCAGCAGCACGATGATGTCCAGCAGGTCGGGATTGTCGCCCACTTGCGGCGCCGCCAGCACCGGAAAGAATATCAACGACAGCACAAAGGCAAAGGCGACCTTGATCTGTACGGGGATGTTCTGGTCACCCAACACGGGTGCGGAGATCAGCACACCCGAAACGCGCGCGAAAATGACGATGAAGCCGAGAAACTGGGCGGGGTCGAATGCGAGCAGATTAGGCATCAGTGCCTCTGGGCATGGGAAACGTCCATTCTCCCGATCTGCATGCCGCACAACAGCATGTCAATGATATCATGATCTTATATCAGCTTAACCGCTGGCATTTCAAGTCATAATCACCGTATGACGAAAATTATAACGTCCGGCACTGCAACGAGCCATATCGAATATTTCCAATCGCCGCCGGGGACTGCGAGACGCTCACTACGTGGGCTCCTCAGCCGCGCGGCTACGTGAGAACCCTGGCGCTAGCAGATTCCACGAGCCGCGTTCCTGAGGAGGGCTTCACGGAAGACCGTCTCGAAGGGCGCGGCCCATCGATACATCCTGAACTTCGCGGGTGATTTTTCGCAAACTGAGACACTACCGGCGCAACGCGGGCCTTGCGCCAGCGGCAAGAGCGCGGTGTCGGGAGGGCCATCGCCGCCGGCCTGCATTTGCCGCGAGGCGGCAGTGACGCCGGCTACAGCTTGATTCGGATCTCGGCAATCCGCATCACCGTCAGCGGCTCGCCTGAATCGACGATGATCGGCTCGAAGGCTGGATTCATCGGCTGCAGGATCGTCGTACCGTCGGCTTTGCGATAATACGTTTTGACCGTGAACTCCTCGTCGCCACGCCGCGCGAGCACGATCTGCCCATTGCTGACCGCGGCTGAGGGAGAGACCAGCAGCAACGCCCCGGGAATGATATTGCCGCCAACCATGCTCTCCCCCTCGGAGATCACGAAAAACGCGTCCGGATCGCGCAGTTCCACCGGCTCGTACCGATCCGGCTCCATCGGGTACGATTCCAGCCAGGCGCCGCACGCGGCCTGGCCCAACACCGGCACCAACCGCGTCAGCTCGTCGGGGGCCGGCTTGGGCAAGGGCCGGCCCGAGAAAATATGTTGCATGTTCGAGGGCGCCTTCTGCCGGTAAGCGGCCGCAATCAGGTCCGCGGCGTTCAGCCCCAGCTTTTCCGAGTACAGTAGCAACGTCGTATCCTTGGGCAGGTGGCCATTGGAGATGACCTTGCGCAATAGCTCATAAGGTATGTCGTAGACCCTGGCGCACTCCTTGATGTCGCCGTATCCCAACGCCTCGATGCGATTTCTCAAAATGTTGGCAATGGTGCTCATTTAGTGCAACTCTGTCGGTTGATGATCATGCCCGTTGCCGTAGCGGCGTCCTCCCCGATGTGGTCCCACCGGGGGTGCTGTGGCACTGCACGGTGACACTGCCGTGACACTGCGCTGTGAGGTTAACAATTGATGGTGAGGAGAAGCGGCCAGGGCAATTCATTGACGGGAGAGGCGCAATCCGTGCGCCCGACCGACGAACCCTCCTTGGCGGTCACCGCAACAGTTGCTCCATGGATGGCACGGTAGCCGCTTCTCCGAATGCCATACCCGAACGCTATGCCCGAAGGCCATACCCGGACTGCTATTCGGGTGACGGAATTTCCGGTCGTGAGTATTTCCTAACACAAACAAAAATTTGTTGGCAAGGAAAAAAACAATGTTTGGCACACGACCTGGTCGAGGCAGGAATGACGGACCGGCAGCGATCATCCGGTAACCCCGCGGTATGGTGCCTCATATAATTTATAGGGCGCCACCCCTTGCGGGAACATTCAGGCTATCCATCGAGGGTCCACCTCTTCAAAATCCGATGCAAAGTACGGGCACGCAATCGTTGCGGAGCCACCGTCACGGACGATGCACCTCACACGCCGCGAGCTTTTCAAGCTGATCACCGTTTCCGCCTCCGGTGCCGCGGTGCTGAAGGCAATGGAGGAGGTGGCGGACGCGCTCACCTCACAGGCCAATCCCCCCGCGCTGATATGGCTCAACGATGGCGGTGACGATCTCAATCTGCTGACGCTGCTGGGGCAGGCGCTACCCCGCTTCCTGGAGTTGGTGACTGTCCACTGGGACGTGCAGGAGCACGCGGGAATCCTGCCCACCGGTTACCGGACAGCCGGGGAGGCCGGCTCCGCGGCGCCCATCTTCGTAGTGGAACGACTGCCGCCCAGCGAGGCGGTGCAGCCTGGCGCGGGCGGTCCGCTCAGCGAGCGGCTCGCGATGGCCAAGGCGGCCGTAATCGTGGGCACGGACGCCTGTTACGGCGGAATTGCCCACACCGCGCAAGATGTGGCCCGCTTCGAGACCCTCTGCAAGCGCACCCAAACGCCCCTGATCAAATTGCCGGGCGTGCCCACCCCACCCCATCACCTGGTGGGCGTGCTGGCGCACCTGGAGTTCTTCGGCTTTCCCCGCCTCGATGCCCACCGGCGTCCGCTCATCTATTACGGCGAGACGGTCTGTTCGCAGTGCGAACGGCGGGGAGATCTGGAAGCGGGCCGCTTCGCCCGCCGCTTCGGGGAGGAGGGCTGCCTGCTGCGGCTGGGCTGCAAAGGCCCTATCACGCACAACACCTGCCCGACCGCCCGTTGGAACAACGGCGAAAACTGGTGCGTGGGGGCCGGCGGACCCTGCACCGGCTGCTCGGAGCCGGGATTTCCCGATCACGGTGGGGTGGGACTGTACGGCGTCCTTTCCGGAGGTGCCGCGGGCAGCCGCTCGCTGTTCTGGGCCAGTGTGGAACACATCGGATATGGGCTGCTGGGGTTGGTCGGCGCCGGGATGGCGCTGCAGGTGCTGCGGCGAGTGCTATTTGCCGCACCGCAGCCTACGCGGGCACCGGCGCCGCGGCGGGAGGAGCATTAAGCGGTGACTTCGAACAACATGGCGGCCGCGGGTTTCCGGCTGGCCCGTCTCGAAGGTGGGGTCAGCCTGGCGCAGGACGATGAAGGCCACCTGCGCTTGCAAGGAGGGCCGCCCCGCTACTTCGAACGCCTGCTGCTGGGCCGGCCTGTGCAGGATGCGGTCTATCTGACCCAGCAAATATCGGCCGATTCCGGCGTCAGCCATGCGCTGGCGGCCTTGGCGGCCTGGGAGGACGCGGGCAGCCTGCCGGTGGCGGAAAATGGCATCGCCTTGCGGGAACTGCTGCACGCCTGCTCCCTGCTGCACGCGCACCTGCGTCAGTTCTACTACCAGGCCCTGCCCGACTACCTTCCTTTCGCCAGCCTGAGCGCCTACGACGGCTCGTTTCCGGAGCTGCTGCGGATGCAGCAAGGCATTGCGGGCAAAGACGCCGGCCACTGGACACAGCAGCGCTTCGAGCACCCGTTTGCCGCGCAGGAACTGGACCGCCTGTGGGAGCATCGCGTGCAGGCGTTGCGCGCCTTGGAGCAGATGCAACGCATGATGGCCCTGGTCGGGGGCAAGTTTCCAATGGTGATGTCGCTGGTGCCGGGCGGTGTCAACCTCTCGCTCAGCGAAGCAGCCGTTCTCAGGCTCCGTGCGTTGCTGGGCACGGTACGCGCGCATCTTGAAGGGATGGTGCCGGGGGACGGGCTGTTGCTCCTGCAGCGCTACCCGGAGCTGAAGACCATCGGACGGGGCAGCGCTGACTACCTGTGCGCCGGCTCCGGGAAGGAAGCCTCCGCAGTCGAGGGTGCGATGTTTCCGTCCGGCGTTTTGCTGGGTGGCGGGCTGGAGCCTTTCGCCGCCGTTGCCACCGAGTCGATCCACAGCGCCCACTACCGCATTCCCGATCAAGCCGCAGCACAGGGTGCGCTGACGGTGCCGGCGCCGGAGAAACCCGGCGCCTACAGTTGGATCAAGGCTCCCCGCTATTACCAGCGGCCCATGGAAACGGGCAGCATCGCCCGCTTGGTAATTACCAACCTGTCGGGTGCCCACATCGGGTCCCCGGATTTTGCCGACCAGTTGGAGCTTCTCCTGGGGGTTCCGCTGACCGATGGAAACACCGTGGGCGGACGAATCCTCGCGCGCCTGGGGGAGATGCAAGGGCTGATGGAGCGCGCGGAAACCCTGCTCGACAAGCTGGATCCGGCCCATCCCACCGTCGCGCCGGAAGGCGAGCCGTTTGCGGTGAGTGGAGAAGGACTGGGACTGGTGGAGGCGCCGGCCGGGGTGCTGCAGCATCGCATGGTGTTGGAGAAAGGCCGCATCGTCCACTACGACATCGTCTCCCCGAGCACCTGGAATGGCTCGCCGTTGGACGAACGCGGCGAGACGGGCAGCCTGGAGACCGCGCTGAACCGGAGCGCCTACGATCTCTCGTTGCCCGCGCACGAGCGCACGCTGTCCCGAATCGTCCACTCCTTCGCCTTCAGCATGACCGATGCGGTTCACTAGACGCGATGTGATCGCCGACAGGCTGCGGGTCTGGCTGAGCGTATTCGACGAGAGCTTAACCCGGCTGTCGAGCTGGGCGGTCATCGCTGCTCTGTTGGTACTCCTCGCGTCGGGCGCCTGGATGCAGTGGATCGAATACCAATTGAACCTGGTATCGCTGCCCGTGCTGCGCAGCGTCCACGCCTTGGCGGGTCTGGTGCTGTTGCTGGCGGTGATGGGAAAGATCGGGGGCAATGTGCTGCGCGCGCTGCTGTATATCGCCAAAAGGCGCGGGGTCCATCCGGAGGCGTTTTCGTTAATGATACAGGGTCTGCGCTCCGGGCGCGGATGGGCGGGCCTGATATTCTGGATCCTCGTCGGCGCCTTGCTGCTTTCCGGGATCGTATGTTATGTGCAACTGCGCCATGGCGCCACCCTGCTGCCCCTGCTTGCTCCCGCCACCTGGTGCGTCATGCACGGGCCGCTCACTCCTTATTTGTACGCCATCTTGCTGATCAACCTGCTCATTCGCGGTATAGTGGAACTCAGACGGGCACTGGCCTATCTGTACGCGCCCTGAACCAGCGGGAATCGCCACCTGTAGGCCCTGGTGCTGCATGACTGTATTTCGCGTCGGACTTTCCGGGCACATCCTATTGTGTAGTGTCTATTTCCTTAGCTCCAGTCACCCGCAGTGGGTACGCCGTCGAACCGCAAACCGTCCCCTGGACGGGGAGCGGGCGCATAGTGCGGCTCGCAAGCGGTGGTAAGGGCTGGGATAAAATGCGCGGGCGCCGTT
>JACZVE010000050.1 GCA_022572825.1 SAR324 cluster bacterium | reverse complement strand
GCGGCCCCTTCTGGAGTGTCTCGCCGCCCTGAACCGCCCACGACGCCCCGCCGGCAGCGGTTTGGAGCGTTGGCTTGGCGCGAGGGACCGCGCACCTGGAATCAGCGGCCTTTCCTCCCGGTGAGGTTGGCCGCGGCCACTTCGGCGCTCCATCGCTGCAACATCGCCGATCGGTATTATCCAAATTCGGGAAATCTGCGAACTCTGCGGATCGAGCACGCCCATGATCATCCAGTACTACGTGGGAACGCCCCTCGAAGAGATCGAGGGAGTGCGCGAAAAGCTGCGCGGCTGGGGCTTGCGCGTGCAGTTCAACCCCGGCACGGCGGGCCCGTCGCCGGAAGCGCAAATCCCCGTGGACAATGTCTTCGGCGCGATCAACGACGCCCACCGCCGCGAGATCGCCGCGCTGGACTGCGTCAAGACGGTCATTCCCATCGAAGGGGTGCCGCAGAATCTGGCCCTGGTGCGGCGCGGGCATCGCCACACGGTGACCATCCCCAATCCCCATGGCGACCGGCCGGTGACCATCGGCAGCGGGCAAGCGCTTGTGGTGATGGCGGGGGTGTGCACGGTGGACATGGAATACACCCTGGCCACCCACCAGATGGCCAGGCGCGCCGGGGCCGACCTCAACCGGGGCGGCGCCTTCAAGCCACGCACCAGTCCCTACGACTTCCAGGGGCTCAAGGAGGACGGGCTGAAGAAGCTGGTCGAGGTGCGTGCGCAGGTGGGCCTGCCGATCGTATCGGAGATCCTGGACGTGCGCGACGTGGACTTGTTCATGAAGTACGAGGTGGACGTGCTGCAGACCGGTACCCGCAACGCGCAGAACTTCGAGCTGCTGATCGAAGTCGGGCGCACCAAGAAACCCGTGCTGTACAAGCGCGGTTTCTCCAACACCATCGACGAGTCCCTCAAGGCGGCCAACTACGTCATGGAGCAGGGCAACGACAACCTGATATTCTGCCTGCGGGGCATCAAGGGCATCGGTCACAGCTACCGCAACCAGGGCGACCTGGACGAGATCGTGGCCCTCTCCCAACTCATCGACCGGCCCATCGTCTACGACGTCTCTCATTCCGCGGGCAAGCGCTCCGCCGTTGCCGCCATCGGCAACATGGCGGCCGCGGGGGGCGCGGACGGCATCCTCATGGACGTACATGTCTCGCCCGATCACGCCCTCGTCGACGGGTTCCAGGCCATCGACGAGGAGGGGACCCTGCAAGGCATGATCGCCACCTGGCGCAAATTGCGGAACATCACCCAGGGCGCGGGGTGAGCGCGGGCCGATCCCCGTTCGTCGCAGTGGCATGGAACCCTGGCGGCCCGTGCGCGTTTCGCTTAACGGCCCGCCCCGTCCATGCGCTCAGTGGGCATGCCATCCGTCATCCACGAATAGCGAGGTGCCGTTGACCCGCGCGGCCGCATCGGATGCCAGCCAGAGCACCGCCGCGGCCACGTCTTCCGGTGTGACGGGATGCCCGCTGAGGTGCCGGGTGGTGAGATGGGCCAGCAGACCCTCCTCACCCATGGCCAGTGCGCTGCCCATGCCCCGCAACAGATCGGTCGCCACCGTGCCCGGACAGACCGCGTTGACGGTGATGTTCTGCCGCGCGACCTCCATGGCCAGCGCGCGCGTCAGACCGATCAGGGCGTGCTTGGCGGCGGTGTAGGCGACACCCGTGCCGATGCCGCGGTGTCCCGCCACCGAGGCGATGTTGATGATTCGCCCCCAGCGCCGCGCGTTCATGGTGGGAAGCGCGCGGCGGCAGCAGTGAAAGGCGCCCTTGGCGATGACATCCAGCTGCACCTCCCACTCCGCATCCGTGAGGTCGGGCAATGGCTTGAGCACCAGCACGCCGGCGTTGTTCACCAGGATGTCGATGCCGCCGGACCGCGCTTCCGCCGCGGCGAAGGCCACCTCGACTGCCTGGGCGGAGCGCACGTCGCACACCAGCGGGTAGATGCGTGGATGGACTGCACGCAGCGCGTCAACGGCGTCCTGCAGCGTCGTTTCGCCGGAAAGCGCATAGGGCACCTCGCGCACGTCGTGCCCGATGTCGGCGAGAAAGAGAGTGGCCCCCGTCTCCGCCAATCCCTTGGCGATCGCGAATCCGTTCCCGCGGGCTCCTCCCGTGACGAGGGCCACTTTTTCTCGCGGCTGTGTGCTCCCGGCCATGCGCGCGTACCTCGCTGGGGGTGCAAAGAGCAGCCCTGCCGAAGGTTCTCATCCTTGAGATAATTCCGTCATCCGTATGAACGGACCTCGGCAGGGCTACCCCATTTGCAGCGACGCGTCCCTGCGGGTCTTCCAATCGCTCCCTGTGTGCTCCCGGCCGCTCCGCGCCTGCCCCTGCCGCCCGCCAGGCTCCGGCGCGAGGAGGCGGTAGCGGTCCTCCATGGCATCCCGCACCGGGCTGCGTTGCATCCGCCATGCGCCCAGGAATCCGTGTTCCCGCAAGGTTTCCAGCTCGCGCCGGAGGGTCTCCAGCGCCCGATAGCGGCCCGTCTCACTGACCCATATGCCCGCCTCGTGGAACAGTTGCTGGGCCGTGCGTTCGATCGCGGGGCGGTGCGATCCGGTCGTTGTTGCCCAGGCGCCGCGCAAATAGACGTACAAGGGGAGCAGAAACGGGTGCTCCTTGCCGGCGAATTCCCGCACGATTTCCGGCAACCCCCGGAACACCGTGCCCAATCCCCCGCCGTTGGCGCCTTGTATGATGGCCCCGTGAGAGCTGGCACCGTGAAGGAGGGGGTCCAGCATCAGCCGCAGCCGGGCAGCCGGGCTGGAGCGCCGGGCCCGGCCACTCCGTGCCGCGTCGCGGTTGTCCGTGCCATCCGCCTCCGCATGCCAATCGCCGCTCCGTCCAAGGACCGTGACGAGTCGGGAGGTATCTGCCCTGCGGTGCGCGCCCTTGCCGCTCAGGCGTGTGAGCTCGATGCCGGCGAGCTGCTCGATCAGCCGCTCGAGTCTCCGCACCCGCAACCGTTGCCCCTGCGCGGAGGGGTCGTTGAGGGCGGCGTCGGCGGCGACCTCCGCCAGCTCAAGCTCCAGCACGGCGCCCGGCGCGGCGTCATCGAAAAGGGCCAACAGCAGCGCCAGCAGCTGCACCCCTTGCGGGCCGTGCCGGCGGTGGATCAGGCGCAGCAGCTCGGGGATAAACGCGCCGACCTCGAAAGGGAGAAGATCCAGCTGCGCGCCGCCGCCCGGCGCACCGTTGCCCTCGAAGCGGCAAAAGAGGGTCTGCAATTCGCCCGTGGCCTGCTCCGCCGCCGGTGGCGTCCGGTCGGTGAGGTCTTCAGCGGGCCGCGCGCGGGGCGGCTGTGAGCGCCGCAGCAGGCCATGTGCGAGATCGGCGCCCAGGTACTCCCAGCGGCAATACGGGTTGGCCGGGCTCCAGCTTTCGGCGGTTGCGAAATGGGTTGTGCGAGCGTTGCCGGTGCAGATTTCCCAACTATATTGAGGGAAGCCACCACGCCGGAAGTGAATCATCATATTGTCGGGCGGGGCCTCCTCGTCCAAATCGAAATTAAATAGCGCGACCGCGACCAGCAGCTTGCCCAGCCGGCTCGAGCGGTCGCTGAGCGCGCCCTTATACAGCTCCATGTTTGCGGAAAGGCCCGGCAGCGGAGTCTGGCAGATGGTGTCGATGTGAGTCAGTAACAGGTCGCGGATCGCTGCCCACCGCTCAAAGGCTGTCCGGTGGAACAGGAGGTGTTCCAGCAGCCGCATCTTCAGGGCGATCAGATCCGCATCCTCCAGGACATATTGATGCAGATCGCGCGCTCGCATCAGGCTCTGGACGTGTGCGTGCAGCCGCTCCCGGCCCTGGCCTGCGTCCCCCAGGCAACGCTCGATCTCTCCGCCGATCAGGCGCGTCACAGCGGGTCCCGGAGCGCCGGTGCGCTCACAGAGCGTGAGCAATTCCACCAGCGAGGCCTCCAACCGCACGGTGGAACTGTAACGCCGGACCCGCGTTCCGTTCTTTGTCGATCCTCTACAGACGATCATCGCTTGGACGCACCTATCCCTCGGCGTCGAATCAACGCCATTTCAACCCAAAACGGGCCGATTGCGTGCGAGAATGGAAAAAAATCGAATAATAAGTGGCCCTGGCAAAGCCTCGTCTACCCCCGAATCCAGGGCCCGAAAGCTGGGGTTGAACACAACCCTCAGTCACGCCACATTTATTTATTTACTGCGGGGAGAACTCCTTTTTTATTTCAATCCGTTCCTTTTTCGCAGAACACCAATTAACCGTTACCGGCGCATCCTGCGGCCGCGAGCGAAATCCGAAGTCGGGTGACCCCTTGGCAATAACCTTCCACATCGCAACGCGGAATCCAAACAAAAAATCGCAATTTTTGCGTTAATTTTCTTTCCTATTGTTCTCATGGATTAATTGGATTTACTAATATTATTCCTATATTGAAAGCACAAAGAATTTAAAATTCAAGGCTATACATTTCAATAGCTTATTAGTAAGTATTTGATAATAAAAATTAATTCAAATTAGTGTTGCTGTGGCGGTGTGGTGGACGCTTGGTTGCAATCTATGCTGAAACCATGAGAGCGGCTTGCAAATGCGCGCAATCCTGTCGTCCCCGAAACGCCGGTGGGTGAAGAATATTATTTATGTGGCGCGCGAATGTTCCGCCGGTTCCGTATGAATTATTACAGATTCAGTGTCTGTACACCGTTGGCAATCAGCCGGGGGCGCCGCGGCGAACGCGTCCGCTTGAGTCTGGTGCGCCGAGGCCATAGACTCGGAACCATGACGCGCCGGCAGGACAATGCGGGGCAGGCATCCGCCTCCACGACGAGCCGCGTGCGGCCGGGCCGCATCGCGGCGGTTTACGCCCACCACTGCCTCGTCTGGAGCGCGGGTGAGGAGGTGATGTGCTCCCTGAGGGGCAGCCTGAAGGGACGGAATAAGGCGGTCGTCGGCGATCGTGTCGAGGTGGCTTTCCGTCCGGACGGCTCGGGCAGAGTGACGGCCGTGCATCCACGGCAAAGCGAGCTTATCCGCCTGGTGGCGGACCGCAAGCGCGCCTCCCGTCCCCCTGTCCCACAGGTGCTGGCCGCCAATGTGGACCGGGTCGTCGTCGTCGCGTCGGTGCGGCGCCCGCCGCTGCGGCCCGGGCTGCTGGACCGCTTTCTCGCCGCCGCCGCCATGTCGCGCATCGCGCCGCTGATTTGCATCACCAAGCTGGATCTGGATGGCGGCGGTTTGTTCCAGTCCGTGCTGGACACCTACGCGCCGCTGGATATGGCCGTGCTGGGCACCGACATTCACAAGCGCCAGACCCTGGTTCCCCTGGCGGCGGCGCTGAAGGGCCACACATCCGTATTGGTGGGCCACTCAGGGGTGGGGAAGACGAGCCTGCTGAACGCCCTGACCGGCCTGGAGATGGCCGTGCGTGACGTTGGCTTTCACAAAGATCGCGGCCGCCACGCGACCGCCACGGCGCGGCTGATCCGACTCCAGGAAGGGGGCTTCGCCATTGATTCGCCCGGTATCCGCGAGTTTGGACTGCAGGGCATTGCCCCCCCCCGGCTGGCACACCTTTACCCGGACTTCGCCGGCTACCTGGACCGCTGCAAGTTTTCCGACTGCCTGCATCAAGGCGAGCCGGACTGCGCCGTCTTCGCGGCCGTCCGCGCGGGAGGCATCGCCCAGGCCCGCTATGACGGCTATCTGAAGCTGCTGGGAGAGTTGGAACAGGCTGCCAGGACGCGCGAGCCCCGTTAATCTGATTTGCACTGAACGTAAGCGGATTGCTGTTGCATCAATCGGCGCCCCCTCTCCGCCAGGCGGGAAGGCGGCGGGCCGGTGGAAGTGCGCGACCCGAAGGTGCCGTCGTGGTGTGGGGCGCGCCCTGGCCGGGCGCTACAGCCGCAGGAGGATCCACCCGGCGATCACGGTGCCCAGCAGGGCGGCTCCGTAGCACAGGACGGCCAGCGGTTTGTGGATGCCCCGCATTCCCATGTCGCTGAGAGCGAACTGAAAGCGATGGGCCCAGTGGTACAGCGGAAGGGCGATGAGGATAAACAGATACAGCCGCACCGGCCAATGCCGGTAAATTTCCTGCGCGTCGGGCAGCCAGCCCAGGGGCACGGCGATCCCGGTAATGACGATATGAATGGGAACCAGGAATGCGGCCACCACGCCGCCGGCGGAGAACAGGCCCCACCAGAGAGGTTCCAGTGTTTTTCTACCGTTCATGCACTGGCCGGAAGGGCAAGATAGAGGATGAGGATCACCAGCGAAACACCCGCCCAGGCGCCGATATTCAATGCGGTAAACAGCCAGCGCGGCAATTCTCGACCGCGTACCCGCAGCGGCATGACAATGGAGGTGGTGTAAAACCAGGTGACGCTGTGGTACACGGCGAACGCCAGGGCGACCCCATGAAAGAGGATCCAGCCCGGTGACCGCAGCATGGCGGAAAAGGCAGCACGGGCATCCTCGCCGCTCGAGATCTGAGCGATCTGAAGCAGCAATACCACCAGAAACCCGGCGATAAACACGCTGGACAGCTCGCGCAGCATGAACAGGAAGTAGCTGCGCTTCCGCAACCACCAGGTGGCCGGCATGGCGGGATGGTACAGCCCGGCCGGGTCGGGCCGCGTCGCCATCATCGCTGCCCCCATGGCATCACCAGCGATAGTATCCAATCCTTGGCGGTATCCACCTTGACGCGCTGAATGGCCGCGGCCGGGTCCACGTGCTTGGGGCACACCACGGAGCACTCTCCAACGAATGTACACTGCCAGATGCCCTCGTGGTCGCCCAACACCTCCCGCCGCTCGGCCGTGCCGTGATCTCGGGAATCCAGGTTATAGCGGTAGCCCAGCGCAATGGCGGCGGGACCGACAAAGCCGGAATCCAACCCGAAGACCGGGCAGGCGGCGTAGCAGAGCATGCAGTTGATGCACTGGCTAAAGTGCTGGTAGGCATCCAGCTCCCTTGGAGATTGAAGGTACTCCCCTTCCGAAAGCGGCTTTTCCTGCTCGCGAATGATCCACGGCTTGACGCTCTTCAGCTTGTCCAGAAAGCCGCTCATGTCGATGACCAGATCCCGGATGACGGGAAAGTTCGAAAGCGGCTCCACGCGGATCGCGCGTGGAAAGTAGTCGCGCAGGAACACCGCGCACGACAGCTTGGGCTCGCCGTTGACCATCATCCCGCAACTGCCGCAGACGCCCATCCGGCACGACCAGCGATAGCTGAGGCTGCCGTCGACCTGGTCCTTGATGTGGTTGAGGGCGTCCAGCACCACCCAGTCATCCGGAAAGGGGATGGCATAGGATTGCACTGTCGGCACAGCCTCCTGATGGGGACGGTAGCGGGTAACGTCCAGCGTGATCGTCCGTTCGCTCATTCGTGTATCCTCGTTCCTCCTCGGCGTCAGTACTTGCGTTCCTCCGGCTGCCAGCGAGTGATCTTCACCGGTGCATAGTCCAGTCTCGGGCCCTCGTCCGTGCGATAGGCTAGGGTGTGCTTGAGGAAATTCTCGTCATCGCGGCTGGGAAAGTCCGTGCGCGTGTGGGAGCCGCGCGACTCCTTGCGCAGCAGCGCGCCGTTGGCGATCGTATCGGCCACATCCAGCATGAAGTCCAGCTCCAGGGCGCTGATCCGCTCGGTATTGAATACCTCGGAGCTGTCCTCGAGCCTGATGCGGGAAAAGCGTTCGCGCAACTCCCGCAGTTTCTCACAGGTGGCGCCCATGGAAGACGCATCGCGGTAGATGCCCGCGCCTTCCTCCATGGCGTGCTGCATTTCCGTGCGGATGGCCGCGATGCGCTCGCTGCCGCCCTCTTTCTTGAAAAACTGGCTGTCCAGCCGGTGCTGCTCGTCGCGGGCCAGCGCGGCCAGGGGATTGGAGGTGGGCGTTCCCATGCCGGAGGCGTACTCCGCGGCGTTGCGGCCGGCGCGGGCACCGAATACCAGGCACTCCGTCAGCGAGTTGGAGCCGAGTCGGTTGGCGCCGTTGATGGAAACGCACGCGGTCTCTCCCGCGGCGTAAAGCCCCTCCAGGGGTGTCTTTCCGTCCATGTCGGTGTGAACGCCGCCCATCATGTAATGCACCACCGGCCGCACCGGGATGGGCTCGTAGACCGGATCGATGCCCACGTAGTTGCGGACCAGCTCCCGGACAAAAGGCAGCTTCCTGTCGATCAGCTCCTGCCCCAGATGCCGCAGATCCAGGTGAACGTAATGGCCATGGGGACCTTCGAAGGTGTGCCCCTTCTGGTATTCCTGCATGTGGCAGCGGGAGAGGATGTCGCGCGGCCCCAGCTCCATCTTGCGCTGGGTGGGCGTGTCCGTCGGCGGCCCCAGCCCGTAATCCTGCAGGTAGCGGTGACCGTCCTTGTTCTTCAGCCAGCCGCCCTCGCTGCGGGAAGCTTCCGTGATGAGAATTCCGGTACCCGGCAGGCCCGTGGGGTGATACTGGACGAACTCCATATCCTTCAGCGGCACACCGGCGCGGTAGGCCAGCGCCATGCCATCTCCGGTCTTGATGGCGGCATTGGTGGTGAAGGGGAAGACCCGTCCGCCCCCTCCGGTACACAACACAATGGCATTGGCCGCCAGCACCATGACCTCGCCGGTATACAGATTGACGTTGGTAATCCCCCGCGCCCGCCCGTCCTCCACCAGCAGGGAGGTTACGAAACACTCGTCGTAGCGCACGATGTGGTCGTACTTGAGCGAGGTCTGAAACAGGGCGTGGAGCATGTGAAAGCCGGTCTTGTCCGCCGCGAACAGGGTGCGCTTCACCGACATGCCGCCGAAGGAGCGCACGCTGATGCGGCCGTCCGCATCCCGGCTCCAGGGGCAGCCCCAGTGCTCGAGCTGGATCAGCTCGTGGGGCGCTTCGGCGACGAATGCTTCCACCGCATCCTGGTCGGCCAGGAAATCGGCCCCGAAGATGGTGTCGCGGGCGTGCGCATCCAGGTTGTCGTATTCGCGCGTCACCGCTGCCGCACCCCCCTCCGCGGAAACGGTGTGGCTGCGCATGGGATAGACCTTGGACACCACCGCGATGGACAGCTTGGGCGACAGCTCCGCCGCGGCGATGGCCGCGCGCAGCCCCGCGCCACCGGCGCCGATGACGATCACGTCATGCTCGCTTATCTCGTGGCTCACAAATGATCCTTACTTCGATGATGGCCCCAGTTGATACCACGCGTGAGCGAAGTTCACTCGGTACGGGTCGCTCCGGGCACGCCCCTTATGGCACGGTTCATAAAGCTCACGCTACGCCAAGGGCTCGCGGCGCCGATTGGCGAATGCAAACCCGGAGCGGCAGTCCACGATCTGGCCCACCCGATGGCCCGGCAGATTGCGGCCACAGGTAGTGCCGCCGCAAGCGCAGCCCGCTGGGAAGCGGGCGATGCGGTGGCAGCGTCCGCGTGGTGTTACCCATCGCGAGATTTCCGGCATGAGCGTGCATCATATGGGAAAATCGAAATCACTGGCGGACAAGGGCGGAAAATTCCCGCCCCCGATCTTTGCGCAAGTGTCACTTTATAGTAAAGGTCGTGCAAAAGCTATCCAGCCGCCATCCTGGCGAAGCTCCCCGCGGTGCTGGCATCCCACGCCGAGGGCGTGGGGTTGCCCGTCCGGCATCCCTCCGCACGAGCGTGGCCGCATTGCAACGACCACCGGCAACGACCACCGCCGGGCGGCCGTTTCTGACCCGGCTTTACGAGCGCTTACGTTGGTACGAGACTTCATGAATCGTAATCCGGCCACCGTCTCCCCCCAGGCCAACCTCTCCGAAGCCCTGGCGTTGATGGCGGAGCGCAAGCTGCGGCACATCGTGGTAATGGAGAGCGACGCTTACGTGTTGGGTATCCTGTCAGACCAGGACCTGGCCTTGTACTATGACCCGGTGCAGATGACCGAGGAGCGCTGGCGGCAGGCCACCGTGGGCACTATGATGACGCGCAAACCCGTCACCATCGGCAGCGGCGCGCCAATCAGGGAGGCGGCCCGGCTGCTGCTCAGGTCGGCCATCAGCGCGCTGCCGGTCGTCGACAACGGAATTCTCGTCGGCGTGCTCAGCGATCGCGATTTCACGCGTTACTTCGCCCAGGCAGAAGGTTAGGCCCGTCAATCAAGGCCATCGCGCTGAAAACCCGCTCGCGCCTTGGGTTCATTGCGTCAAGCCTGCCGAGAATACGACAGCAGCGCGGCCTCGCCGAAGCGGCCTGTCTCGTCGGTCTGATAGGAACTTTGAGCAACACTGGGCCACAGGAGGCATAACCAAATTTTGCCCGTTCTTGGAAGCATTCCGATGCCGGCGCAAGGTTCCGCGCAGCCTTCACCCGATGAATCGGTCCAGCACATCGCGGGCAAAGGGTATGGCCGGATCCGCATGGGCGATGGCCAGCAGCCGGTTGTACTTGGCCAGTCGCTCCGAACGGGTGATCGATCCGACCTTGATTTGTCCGGCGCCCGTGCCGACGGCCAGGTCGGCCAGCCAGTCGTCTTCGGTTTCCCCGCTGCGGGCGCTCACCACGGTCGTCCAGCCCGCCCGCCGTGCCATGGCGATCGCCTCGAGGGCCTCGCTTAGCGTACCGATCTGGTTGACCTTGATCAGTACGCTGTTGGCCGCGCCGCGCAGGATGCCCTGCTCGATGCGGCGGGTGTCGGTGGCGAACAGGTCGTCTCCCAGTATCTGGCAGCGGCTGCCCAGGCGCCCGGTGAGCAGGGGCCAATGGGACCAGTCGTTTTCGGCCAGTCCGTCCTCGATGCTGACGATGGGGTAGCGCCCGCACCAGGCGGCGAGGCGGTCGATCATCGCCTCCGCCCCCAGGGTTTCGCCCTCCGTCGCCAGGGCGTAAGTGCCTTCCCGGTAGAACTGACTGGACGCCACGTCCACCGCGATCGCCACATCTTCCATTGCGCGCAACCCGGCCCGCTCGATGGCGCGCGCGGTCAGCTCCAGCATCGCCTCGTTGGAAGCCAGGCGCGGCGCCAGACCGCCCTCGTCGGCCACGAGCGGCTGGTAGCCGTGTTCTTCGCGGAGCAGGGCCAGCGCGGCGTAATACACGGCGTGGGTCATGGCCAGCGCCTCGGACACCCCGGCCGCGCCGCGCGGTACGATGAGAAAATCCTGAAAGTCCACCTGCGCGCCGGCATGCCTGCCGCCGGAGAGCAGATTGATCATGGGCAGCGGCAGCGCGACGGTCGCCGAGACTCCCGGCAGATCGGCGATATGGCGATACAGGGGCAGCCCTGCCTGCCGTGCCGCGGCCAGCGCCGCCGCCAGCGATACGGCCAGCAATGCGTTGGCGCCCAGCCGCTCCTTGTTGGGTGTGCCGTCGGCCGCAATCAGCGCCCCATCCAGCCCTTGTTGATCGAAGGGATCGCGCCCGCGCACCGCCTCCGCCAGCTCGCCCCGCACGTGGGACACCGCCTTGAGCACGCCCTTGCCCCCGTAGCGGGCGGGATCGCCGTCGCGCAACTCGTGGGCCTCGTGGGCGCCCGTGCTGGCCCCGCTGGGAACGGCCGCTTCCCCCCTGGTACCGTCGCTGAGGACCACCAGCGCGCGCACGGTGGGATTGCCGCGGCTGTCCAACACCTCCAGGGCATCCACTCCGGCGATGGTCACCCTCATGACAGGCGCTCCTCCACGGCATCGGTGACGTCGGCCACCGTGGTATCGGCGCGCACCAGCGCCGCGCGGGCGATCTCCCGCACCTGTGCGCGCCTGGACTCGTCCGTGAAGTATTCCAGCGGACTTTTG
>JACZVE010000049.1 GCA_022572825.1 SAR324 cluster bacterium | reverse complement strand
AGAGCCTTCTTCACCCTTGTCGCCGCCGCAAGAGCCTTCTTCACCCTTGTCGCCGTCTCCAGAGCCTTCTTCGCCTTTGTCGCCGCCACATTTGCCTTCGCCGCACTTGCCTTCTTCGCCTTTGTCGCCGCCGGCCATCATGTAACCGGTGTCGAGATCAGTGCTTGCAAAAGGATTGTCATCGGCTACTACTGTGCTTGAGAAGGCAAGCGATGAAACGAATGCAACGCCAACGGCAGCAGCTATGGGTTTAACGATCATGGTTTTAATAGTCATTGATTGGAACCTCCAAGTTCATGTATGCGGGCCATGACGCCCGCAGTTTGTAGAATTTGCACAATGTGCAACAAATCTCTGTTCCTTCTGATCGCCGGCTTTTTTGCTCGGCTTCAAAAGCACAGTCTTTGGTCGTGTCGCACTACAGCCTACCAGCATTGGCCGGATATGCAAAAATCAGCGCGATTTCGGGGCAGTAGACCGGCACCCGGCGAGGATTATTACAATGGAAAATGTTTGATCTCGAAAACGACGGTGATCAGACTGCCTTTTGCGATGAGCTGAGTTCTCTCAACCCGCTTGTGTTTTGTTTCTGAAGCTGCAGAGATCCCGCACAATGCACTCGGGGCAGTTGGGTTTGCGGGCTTTGCAGGTGTAGCGTCCGTGGAGAATCAGCCAATGGTGGGCATCATGCAGGTACTCTTTCGGCACAGCCTTGAGGAGTTTCAGTTCCACCTGGAGTGGGGTTTTCCCCGTGGCCATTCCGGTCCGGTTTGCCAGCCTGAAGATGTGGGTATCTACTGCGATGGTCGGTTTACCAAAGGCGGTGTTCAGTACAACATTGGCTGTTTTTCGCCCGACCCCTGGCAGGGCCTCCAGTGATTTCCGCTCGCTCGGAACCTCTCCGCCATGCTTTTCCAGCAGGATTCTCAATGAAATGAATTCGTTGAAGGAGTGACATGCGAAAATTCAGGGGTTGTGGAAGCCTACCGCGAACCGCGGTGGTCGTCGGGGTCGTGCTGGCCGCGCTGATCGTTCCCTTCTCCGCGGCCGGACAAGCCAGGAAAATTGGGGAGATGCCCGGCGTGAAGGCGATGGGCGGTGAGAAGCGCGCCGGTGGGATGTCCGGCATGAGCGCGGTTCCCGCAAACGTGCCCAACGCTCCGCCGGTGAAAGGATATGCCGAAGGTGAGCGGATCTTTTTCATCCACACGGAAGCGTCCGATGCCCAAGTGGCGCAGATGCTGACCGATATGATGGGAGGCTCCCCGGTTCTGGTCGTGCCGGCCCTTTCCATGGCCCCGGAGGCGATGGTGGCCAGCGTCTACGTGTTCCGCAACGGCCTGAAAAAAGGGGACGGACCCTTCGGCTACACCGCGGATGTGTTCGACGAACCGCCCGGTCACGAGGGGTACAGCCCGTTGCGGAGGATCAACCTGGTGTATTGGAACGACGAGGCGGCGGCGCGGGAACTGAAATCCTCCGACGAGGTGATGGCCGCCCTGCGCGCCGGCGAGATTCGCATCGAACGTCCCGGCGTGATTGTCAACATGCCCATGCTCACCTGGCCGGGCGGAAAACGATAGTTCCGGGTGGGGCGTCACGGGAGCCCATTCGGCCGCGCCCCTGCTCGCGCAGTCGCGGGCGAAGTGGCCTGCGTGCCACCTGTCCCGCGGAGATGCCTTTGGGGCAAGGGGTTACGTCACCCCAACGGCCTTCCACGCGATCACCGCACCCACTGCTAGCCCCCAAACCTGCGGGTGGGCAGCATCAGGGCCGGGACGAGCCCGATGAGGGTCAGCAGGGCCAGCAGCATATAGAGGTCCTGGAAGGCCAGCGTGGTCGCCGAAAGGGAAACCTGGCGCAGGAGCACCGCGGAGGCAACGCTTCCGGATTCGGCGGGCGAGTAACCCATCAACAAGGCCTGGTGCACCAACAGTTGCGGTGGAGGCCCCGTCAGGGCGCTGCCGGTACCGAGCAGGTCCATCTGGGCGATCGTCCCCCGGTGCAGCAACGTTCCCAGCAAGGCAATCGTCAGCGCGCCGCCGGCGCTCTGGGTGAGGTTGACCATCCACGAGGCGACGCCGGCGTCCTCGCGGGGAACCGAGTTTATCGCCGCGGTATTCCCCGCCGTCATCAGCAGGGCTACGCCAACGCCCCGCCACAGTTGGGGATAGATCACCGCCCAACGGTCCACCAGCGGATCCATCGCGCCGTAGAGATAGAGGGAGTAGGACGCCAGGACAAATCCCGCCACACTGGGCCAGCGCGGCCCGAAGCGGTCGGTCAGGATCCCTGCCACCGGCATGGTCACCGCCACCGCCAGCGCGGAGGGCACCATCAACAGGCCCGTGTCGAGGGTATCCCGGCCCTGAACGTTCTGCAGGAACAACGGGAGCATGAAAAATGCGCCGAAAAATGCGGCGGAACGGAGAAACCCCAGCAGCACCGATAGCGAGAACACGGGCAGCCGGAACAGCCGCAGCGGCAACACCGGGTGTGGGGAGTCCGACACCAGCACCAGGAACAACAGGAATGAAGCGCACGTGAACCCCGCGCCGAACAGGATCAACTGCGAATTCCAACCCTCGTCCTCGCCGCTGTCCAGAGTCAACAACCCCGCTACGAGAAAGGATGCCAGGGCGAGATACCCCAGCCAGTCGAAGCGCAAGGACGGGTCCTTGCGGCCGGAGGGCAGCGCCAGTACGGTGAAGAGGATGCCGACCGCGCCCACGGGAAGATTGATGGCGAAGATGGCGCGCCAGTTGAACCATTCGGTCAGCAAGCCGCCGCTGGTGGGGCCGATGGCGGGGCCCACCATGAACCCGATGCCCCAAATGCCCAGCGCGCGCCCCCGCTCCCCCGGCGGAAAGGTATCGGTGATGATGGCCATGCTGGTGGGCATGATTGCGCCGGCGCCCAACGCCTGTACCACGCGGGCGAACACCAGCACGTCCAGGTTCCACGCAGCCGCGCAGAGTCCCGAACCCACCGTGAACACGATCAATTCGGAGAGAAACAGCCGGCCCAGCCCAAATCGCCGACCCAGCCAACCGGTCATCGGCATGCCCACCGCCGTGGCGATCATGTAAGCGGTGACGACCCATTTTACCTGCTTAACGTTGGCCGCCAACGACGTCATGATGTTGGGCAGCGCGACGTTGACGATGGTCATGTCCAGCACGGCCATCAACGTGCCGACAGTGACGACGCTCAGCACCAGCAGGCGCTCGATGCGGCTTAGGGTGGGCGCTTCGCTCAAGGCTGCGCAACCCGGATGCGCACCACCACATTCAGGCCCGGGTATACTGGCGGCATGTCGTCTTCTGCCCAATCGATGCGCACGGGGACGCGCTGGGTGACCTTGATGAAGCTGCCGCTGGCGCTGGAGGTGGGAAGGAGGGAAAATCGGGATAGCGTCGCGGCGTACAGCGGCCCCACGCGGCCTCGGAACTCCTGCCCGGGGTACGCGTCGATCCAGATTCTGACAGGCTGTCCCTCCCGTACGCCGGCAATCTGATCCTCTTCCAGATTTGCCACCACCCAGGTTTTGCCGGACTCCACGATCTGGAACAGGGCCTGGCCTTCCTGCACCACCTCGCCACGGTCCACCATCTGCCTGGCCACCACGCCGGCGATGGGGGAGCGCAGGACCGTGTCGCCCAGGTCCGTCCGAGCCCCCTGCAGCCGGGCGCGGGCCAGTTCGAGGTCGGCCTCCGCCTTTTGAATCTCCTCTTGGGGCCGGCCGGCCAGCAGCAGCGAGCGCCGCCTGCGGCTCACTTCCAGTTGCGAGCCGGCGCCATCCAAAGCCGCCCGCCGGCGTTCCAGTTCCTGCGCGGAGATGGCCTTGACCCGGGCGAGCTGTTCCGCACGGCGCACTTCCTTTTCCTGCAAGGCCAACTGCACCTCCTGCACGCGTACCTCGGCCTGGGCCACGTCGATTTCCTCCGGCCGGGGGGAGTTGCGCCGCTCATTGAGCCGGGCCACCGCACTGTCGACCTCCGCCATCATCTGCCGCACGCGGATGCGCAGCCGGTCCGAGGCGAAGTGCGCCAGCACCTGCCCGGCGGTGACCGGATCGCCCTCGGAAGCCAGCACGCTCTCCACGCGTTCCGGCAGCCGGGAGGCAACCGAGACGATCCGGGCATCTACGTATGCGTCATCGGTGGAGATCGTGCCCCGAATCCAGTTCCACCAATACCCACCGTAACTGCCGGCTCCCGCCATAATCAGCAGCAGCACCAACAGCAAGCGGATTCCACGGCCAAACCGAATGCGCCGAGGGGGGTGTACCGGCACCCTAGGCTCCTGCGCAGCGGGCGGCGGCGCGGGCGACTTCGTTGGGGCAGGCGCTGCCGGCTCCTGCGGAACGGGCGCGGGCGATTGCTCGGACGTCCTCGTGGGGGCGGGCGCTGCCGGCTCCTGCGCAGGGGGCATGGGCGCGGTTGGCTCCTGCGGCGGGGTCGCTGCCGGGTCGGGTGCGAAAGCGTGTTCCCCTTGCTGAGCCGTGTGCTCCTGGTGGGGCGACGCATCCGCAAGCCGGGGCGGTGATCGCTCCGGTGTGGCACCCTCTGGTGAGGAATCCTCCTTCTTGAGACGCATGGAACAGCATCCTCCCTATCGCGAGTACTCAGCAGACCATGGGGCGGGGCGCCGGGTCAAATGGCTTCGCGACCGCCGCCGGGCCCCGCCACGGGTCGAAACGCACACCATATGAGCCTCAAGTGCTGGAAGGGTGCGCCGCCGGCGACGTCTGCCCGCGGAGGCGCGCGGCAAGCAAATCCGCCGCGCGCTCGTAGGCGCCCGGCTCGCCCAGTTGCGCGGACGCCTGAGCCAGATCGTCCTTCATCCGCTGCTGCCGCGCGGGATCGCGCGCGATCGCGAGAAAGACCTCGCGCACCCGTTCCGGGGTGAAGTCGTTCTGCAACAGTTCGGGCACGATCTCCCGCCCGGCCAGAATGTTCACGATGGCCATGTGCGACAGATAAGCGAAGCGCTTGGCGATAAAATAGGAAAGCGGGGACACGCGGTACACCGCGAGGAACGGTATTCCGGCCATCGCCGTCTGGAGCGTGGCCGTGCCGGTGGCGACGATGGCCAGCTTGGCTATCTGCAATAGCGGGAGGTAGGCGTCCTCCAGCGCAACGGCATCCACCCCGCTGGCCTGCACGGTGCGTCGAACGTCCGCGGCACGCAAGGAGGGGGCAATGGGAATCACGTAGCGCGCTCGGAAGCCGGATTGTTCGATGAGGCGAATGGCGCCCAGCATCACGCCCAGGTTGCGTTGCAACTCGCTGGCGCGGCTGCCGGGCATCACCGCCACCACGGGAAGGCCCGCCGGCACATCCAGGCGTTCCCGTAACGCCGACACCGCTTCCTCCCGCGCCTTGACGCCCACCAGTGGGTGGCCCAGGAATGCAGCCTGAACACCCGCCCGGTGATACAGGGGCGCCTCGAAGGGAAACAGCACCAGCATCAGATCGACGACGCGGGCGATGGTGCGGATGCGGCCGCCGCGCCACGCCCAAACCTGGGGGCTGCAGTAGTAATACACAGGCACGCCCCGGCGCTTGGCGGCCCGCGCGAGCTTGAGGTTGAAGCCGGGATAGTCGATCAGCAGCACGGCATCGGGGAGATTGCGCTCCAGCTCCCGTTCCAACCGCCCCAACACGCGATACAGGCGCGGCAGGTGCGAGAGGATTTCCAGCAGGCCGTGCACCTCCAGCGCGGAGAGCGGATAGAGCGGATCGAGTCCGGCCTCCAGCATGCGCGGGCCCCCGATGCCAAACGGCTTCAGATCCGGCAGGTGCCGGCGCAACCCGGTCAGCAGGGCGCCTCCGTGTGCATCCCCGGATAGCTCCCCCGCGACGATCAGCAGCCGCATGGCTCGGCACGCTCACAGCTTTTCATGGCGGATCGCCTCACCCATCATCTCCTGCTGACCGCGGATCTCCGCCTCCACCTGGCCAGGGCAGGCCGTTTTCCGCATCTGCTTTACCTGGGCTCGCAACCGCATGGCCTGCTCAGCCTGCCACCGCCGATCGGGAATTTCGGCCTTGAGACGCAGAGCGCGCGCCTTTTGGCTCTCCAATGCGAGAGCCTCCTCCCCTGACGCCAGGGCCGCTTGCACCTGCCCGGCTTCCAGGCGCGTCAACTCGCCACACGCCGCTGCGGCGTGCGCGGCCGACCGCCGCGCTGACCCGCCCTTCGCCACGGGGCCGATCAGAAACGGGCGGCTGCTTTGCCTCGATTGTCCTGCAGCCGAGCGTTCTGGGCCAGCAGCCACTGGGAGAGCACGCGTTGTTCGGGCGGAGAGAGCCGGTAGCGCGCTTCCACGATGAGGTGCTCGAGCTGCGGGCTGATAAAGGTGTAGAAATGGCTTCGCCAATCCGGCATGGGAACCAGATTGGGGCGATAGGTGACATTGCCGATGCCCAGTTGGCGCCTGAAGTGAAATTTTTCCGTCAGGCGCTCCGGGGCGATAAACAGAATGTCCATCCACACCACGTCGGCGGGCATATCGATGGAATAACCGCCCGCACGGCCCACCTGAACCACGTGTGCGGTCGGGCGCAGAATTGCCGTGCCGTCGCCCGCCGTGATGAACTGGTGATGATACTTGAATACGACGATGAGGGGGTCGCCTTGCGTGCGCTCCCGCGCGGTGATGTTGACAATACCCGCGATCCGGGTTGTACCCAGGCCGATTTCGAAGTCTGCCTGAGGCGGCAGGCATCCACCTGACAGGAAAATGAGGAGCGCTAGCGAGACAATAGCTCGGGTCACGAGATACCCAGTGCACGGCATGGCTACATCGAACGGACCTCACTCCTCCTCGTCGCCGTCCTCGGATTCGTCCTCGACGAGGTCCGCCGGCGGGTCCTCCTGGTACACCGGCAAAATCAGCTCCTCGCGCAACTCCTGCAGCGCGATATACGGTGCCGTGAGGTGATCGTGCGCCAGCGGAGCCCGATCCTCGTCATGAAGATCTTTGGCCCGTCTGGCTGCGATGAGGATCTTTTCAAACTGCGTGTACGGCGGGTTCTTGGGAAATTCCTCGATCAGATCCAGATAACTCATGATGCTCCTTCCGGTAGTTGGCTCACATAAATAACGTCATTCCCCGCCCACACCACGCACACCCGCGCCGATACGGATCGCGATGCGGCGGGAATGGGTCTTGCTCAAGGCAAATAATCCAGCGTCTGCCGCGCCCATTGCGCCAGTTCGGAGCCGGGGTCGCCGCGCGCCACCTTTTCCAACTGTCGGCGCGCCTCTTCGCTCTGATTGCGCTGCATGGCGATCCGACCCAGACTGTACGCCTTCAGAGCCGCGTAGGGCTGATCGGAAACCGCGCGGTATAGCGCCTCGGAAGCTTCCAGGTTCCCTCCGGCCTCCTCCAGATTGGCCACACCCAGCCTGGCAAGATCGCGCTGAGCGGGCGAACTGTTCGCATGCGTCAGCACGGCCTGAAAAGCCGTGCGAGCACCTTCCACATCTTTCTGCCTCCAGGCGATGCCCGCCAGATGCATCCACGCAACGGGCGCCAGGGAACCATCGGGAAATTTGGCGATAAACGCCTCGTACGCTTCCCTGGCCTTGTTTTGCCGCTCCTGCTCGCTCAGTTGTGGATCCGATGCGGCCCGCTCGGCTCGGTAAATTTCCGCGCCCTGTTCGCTTTGCACGGCCCGGCGGTGAAAGTAATAGCCGAATCCGGCGATCAGCACCACCAGCACCGTCGCGATCAATGTTATGAACCAGACACGGCGCTGGTAAACCCAATCGATGAGCCAGAACGCGGTGTCACGGAACGGGTCCTCCTTCAGGCTCTTGCGATCGATTTTGGATGCCGCTGCCCTGGTCTCGAACCAGCCTCCTCTGGCCATCGGGATCGTCCATCGCGCGTTAATGCCATGCGGCCCTGCGGCACCACCCCTCCAACGCCCGCCATCGCAGGCATGCCACCTGCCTGCCGGGCCGCCGCCCAACTGTTTGCGGGTCCGCTTTTCAATGCTAACTTTTCACATTACTATAATATTTCGAACGGGAATACCGCCAATTTCCATCGACGCGTTCCCTGCCCCCAAGCTGGGCAGGGGAGCGCCGGGGCGGGTGCGGCATTCCCCCGGTGGCGCGCGCCGGGGAAAGGTGCGTTGGGCAGTTCATCGCATCCGCGAGACGGTTCATCATGGCTTCGAACAAGCATCCCCAAGCCAGGATTTACGTTGCCGACGAACCCTTCGAGTTCGAAACGCCCCACATGGGCAAGCCGGAGATCATCCCCGTACTCGAGATGGGCTACGAGGCTTGGGGCGATCCGCGCCATCCGACCGTGCTGCTGTGCGACGCCCTGTCCGGTAATACGCACGCGACGGATCCGGATTATCCGGACGACGAGAATCGCTCCTGGTGGGGCAGCATGGTGGGGCCCGGCCGCGCCATCGATACGGACAAATACCACGTCGTCTGTATCAGTATGCTGGGCGGCTGCAGCGGCACGAGCGGACCGGCCTCGATCAACCCCGACACGGGCGAGGCCTACGGCCTTCACTTTCCCATCGTCACCATCGGGGACATGGTGCGCAGCCAAAAGATTCTGCTGGATCACCTGGGCGTATCCAGGCTGCACGCGGTGACCGGAGGCAGCATGGGCGGCTACCAAGCGCTGACGTGGGCGATACTGTACCCCGATTTTGTGGAACGCTGCATTCCCATCGGCTCCGGGGCCTATTGCAATCAGTTTCAGATCATGACCAATCGGACCCAGATCGACGCTATTCAGTTGGATGCGAACTACGACAACGGACGCTACAAACCCGGCAAGGAGCCCGTCAATGGCCTGACCATCGCCCGCGAGATCGGGTTTTGCACATTCATCTCCCCGATTATGATGGAGAAAAAGTTCGCCAAGTATCACAACAGCCCGCGGGAGGCCTTCACGGACGCGTCGTTCCACATGCAGCGCCTGCACGATGGGGAAAACTACCTGCGCCATCAGGCCCGGCCGTTCAGCCGGGACTTCGACGCCAACTCCATGATCTACCTGCTGCAAACGTGGAACCATTACGATCTGGCGGTGAAGTACGGCTCGCTGGCCAGCGCAATGGAGCCCGTGCAGGCCCGGACAATGGTCATAGCCGCCACGGGGGACAACCTGTTCCCGCCCTATCCCTCCGAGGATATCGTCAACGCGTTGCAGGTGAACAACCAATGGGTCCATTACGAGTTGGTGGACAACGATTACGGGCACGATTTTTTTCTCATTCCCGGGATTATCCGGCAGAAGCTGACGGCGCCCCTGGTCAAATTCCTCGCCGAGGTCTGATCCGGCCACGGCCTCCTTCAGTCCCGCGGCGCGGTTTCTTCCCGACACCCTTGGCGGCACGACACCGATGCCCCCGATCGACGAGACCTTCATGCAGGCCGCGCTGGATGCCGCCCGTTCGGTCGCCGGACAAACCGGGGACAACCCGCCGGTGGGCTGCGTCATCGTGAACGGGGGCCAGCTCGTGGCCAGCGGCGCCACTCAGCCGCCCGGCGGCTCCCATGCCGAAGTCATGGCGGTGCGCGCGGCGGAAGCGGGGGGCCACCCAGTCGCCGGGGGCGACGTGTACGTCATCCTGGAGCCTTGCTCGTTTACCGGGCGTACACCGCCGTGCTCCCGCTTTATTGTGGAAAAGCAGCCCCGGCGGGTCGTGATCGGGCTGCGGGACCCACACCCGTTGGTACGGGGCGCCGGAATTGCGGAGTTGCGCGCCGCGGGCATCGACGTGGTCGAGGGCGTGCTGGCCGCGCCGATCCGGCAGTTTCTGGCTGGCTGGCTGGAGCGATTCGCGTAACCCATGTCTCCAGGACGTTGGAGGCCGCCGCCGCCGCCGGCCGAGGGGTCCGCTGCAACTTGGTTTCACTACCTGGTTTCAATCGGGAGCCATGCCATGGTCATTACGTTGTTTTGGAGCCGCTTTCGCGAGGATCTGGGAGCGGAAGGGCTGGCCGACTACCAGGAAAACGCGGAGCGAATGTTGGCCCTGGCTCAACGGTACCCCGGCTTCGTCTCCCTCAAGACCTACACGGCGGAGGATGGCGAGCGGCTGAGCGTGGTCGTATTCCAGTCCGAGGAGCAGCAGGCCGAATGGCGCGGCGACCCGCAGCACCTGGAAGTGCAGCAGCGGGGACGGGATCGATACTACGAGGAGTACCGCCTGATGGCTTGCGCGCCGGTGCGGGAGTACAGCTGGCGGCGCGAGGCGCCCACGGAGAGCGCGGAGCGCGGCAATGAGGCGGCCGGGGATTGATGGATGTTGTCGCTCGGGGCGCCGGTCGGCCGATCGATGACGGTCAGCCCGCCGGCCGTAGCCGCGAAGCGTTCCCCTCCCGCAGGGAGCCCGCGGGAGCGGCCTGCATCTGGCGCAACCACTGCTGCAGATCGAGGAGGGACATCTTGATGATGAGCGGAGGAAACTGGGAGGCCGGATTGCCGAAGATCTTGAACTCGTAATCCGCATCGCCTCCTTTGCGAATGCCGGTCATCAACACTCGGTTTTGTTTTTCGCTGCGGCGCATCGTCGCATAATTCCTGCCTTTGGGGTTACTCGAGGCGAGCTGCCGCTTGCCGCTGTCGGGACCTGCGGGCCCCATGTTGACGCAGGACAGGCGTCCCTGACAGGTGCCTGTCGCTCGCGTAGGTGCTGTGCCTGCTGGATGCAACATACAGACCAGCGCCCCGTAACGGTCCCCAAAGGCCGCCCGCTGAACGCCTCAGGCGTGATGGGAAACGCTAAGCTCTGTTCGGAACATCGACACAAGTCCGCGGGGCAAACGATGGGCACCCCCACAGGGCAATGTGGATTATTCGCAAAAACCCCACCCCACCCCGCAATGCAGGGAGGGGCGCTTGCTTCTGGCGATTCGAGCGGGGATGCAAGGGTCATCGGCCTCAGCCCCCCTTCTCTGCTCAGCGGAGAAGGGGGGAGAAACGCGCACGAGCGTTTCAGGGGGGATGAGGTTTGACGAAAATACGGCAGGCCACAGCGTCGCCCAGCAATGCCTTCGGGCACTGATGTCCCAGCTATTCCGAACTGAGCCTAGGCCAGGCGCGGCGCGGCGGGCGAAGCGGAGTTGCCGTCGCGCACCTGCTGCACCCGCTGAAACAACTGCTCCAGCATGGGCTCGCTGACGTTCATGCCAGCTAGCTCGTCCAGCATCCGCCGCAGATAATCGTAGGAGCTGCCGATCTTACCGCGGCCCCGAGCCACGAGCTCTGCCTGCCGGGGAGTGGGCACACCCCAGATGCAATTGCTGTAGGTGAGGATGGGGAGGTAGGTCCACGCGTTGAGTGCCGGTCCCGCGCCGTCGTCTACGAGGTGAAGGGGCACCATCACGCGCCGATGGGCACGGCCCAGGCCTTCGCGCTCGTCCAGATAGGCCAGCGCCTCCTTCTCCCTGCCGGGCTCGATCAGCATAGCCTGGCCCGTGCAGCTCCGGCCGGGCGCCAGGCTGACCAACATGCCCGGAGATGCGGGCGTGCCCCGGTTGCGCGTCGAATACATCATATAGACACGGTGATAACCGTTGAGAATGGCGGGCCTCCGGCGGCTGTAAGCAAAGCCGGGATTCCACATCAGCGAGCCGTATCCGAAAATCCAGGTCATGGGCTGCAACGATTAAAAGGGCTGTGATTTTATGCCTCCGGCGGGTTGGGGGCTTCGCTCCCTGCACCCCGGAAAAGTGCTATATAAACAACTTACTAAGACTTACGATGAAATATCTCAACCTCAGTATTCGGGGGGTGCG
>JACZVE010000048.1 GCA_022572825.1 SAR324 cluster bacterium | reverse complement strand
GATCAGGGCACTGGATTCGAGCCAGTCCCCGGTCGAGAAATTCGTCGGATCATCGCCCTCGTCGACGAGGATCAGCGAGCGGGACCGCGTACGCTCTTCGATGAACGTCAGGCCATACTCGATTCCGCTCTCCGTCGGCTTGGAGTATTCGGAGGACAGCGTGATCGTGTCCGTACCGTTCAGGGTCAGAAAATTCCCGCCGGGCGAGAAGAACAGGGAAGGAAAGAGCTCTCGGCCGTAATCGACGGTGCTGGTAAGCGTGGGATTGAGCCGCTCGCGGGCCGCCTTCAGCCCGCTCTGCGCGATCATCTCTTCCACGCGAACGGATTTCAGCGCCAGATTGCGCTCCAGGGCAAGGTTCAGCACGTCGCGCATAGTGACCTCCACAATGCGGCGCCCGTCCTCCTCCACCACGGTGAACCCGAAGCTCTCCAGCAGTGCTTTCAGATCGGTCTGCTGGGCTTGCGCCGACATCCCCCAGGGCCAGACGCACGCGATCGCCACTACCCTCAAGACCCAAATTCTAACCAATGCGCCTCCTTCACAAGACGAATCCGGTGTTCACCGTATGTCGTGACCGAAATTAGTTATCCGCTCGTGCGGAAGAAATAAAGCGGAAGGCCCTCGGGCGCTGGAGACCTCACGCGCCCTGGCTGCCGGAGCCGTTCCCGCCTCCCCTTTCATGGCCGCCTTGTTATCCGCTGGCTTCGCGGCGGGAGCGCCCGTTGAATTGCTGCATCCCGTCCGCTGCGGAGAGGCCGAGATAGGCCCCGTAGGCACGGATTAATTCTTCTGCAAGACCTGTCCGCTGTTTTTGCCCGACCTCCGGCAAACCTTCTCCAAGTACAAATCGGTTGCGAAGCATGCCCATTACCATTTCCATCCCGAAGGTTATTGCCAGCGCCGGATCCGGGTGCCCCATCTCAGGTTGCCGAGCCAACAGCAACGCCTTCAGCTTGGCGAGAAAATGCTCGCGCAGACCCCGTGCGCGCTGCTGAAAGTGAGGATCGGTGCAGCCGCAAAGCAAAAACGCGCGAAACAACCCGCCCCGTCCCTGGTAAATTTCGATCAAAAATGCGATCAAGGCCGACAGGATCTCCCGCGCAGAAGCCTTCTCCCAGCGCACGGGATCCAGGGCCGCATTGGCCGTGGCCATCGCTTCCTCGCAAAACCGCTCGTGGAGGCAGTGCAGAAGCCCATTCTTGTCACGGAACCGCGCATAGATCGCACCTACCGACGAATCCGCCCTGCGGGCAATTTCCGCAACGCTAACGCTGTCAAGTCCCCGTGCGATCAGCAATGCCTCCGTGGCATCCAAAATGCGCTCCAGGGTCTTCCAGCTCCGATCCTGGCGCGGTGTGCGCACCCACCGCAGTTCCACCTTCACGTCCATGCCCGGCCAAGAATAGAATGAGAATATTTATTCTATTCTTGCTAGCGCAGCGCGGGGCGCGCGGTCAAGGAAAATGACCTCCCCGACCGGCTACGGCCGCTTAGCGGCGAATTCCGCAATCGCGGCTCGGAGGGGGTAGCACGCGGGGGCGATTCCACCTTGACGGGAAAACCGCCGTTCACGTAGGACCAGCTATCGACTTCGCTCCGGCGGAATGCGGCGTCCCACTACTCGACGGCGTCGCGGGCCCGGGAGCCCTCAAGCGGCCAGTGCAATGCCCTACGATCCGCGCCTCTCGCTGAAACGCGCCAAACGCACCGGCGTCTGGATATGTCTTGGCGCCGTCGCGACGGCGGCGCTCTTTGTGGCCGGGCTGCTCCAGCAATCCTATTGGGCGTTGGCTATCCCCGTGGCCGCCGGCGTGTTCACCTTGCTCACGCTGGCGTTCTGGATCGGATACACCATCAACACCGTGCGCGGCATTCCCAGCGAAGCGGAGCACTACGAGGGGCGGCAGGCGCGGTTGATCGCCCTGGGCATCTGCTTTGCCAGCGTCGTGCTGGCGGCCCTATTCGTCGTGGGCGTGCTGCGGCAGTCGTACTGGTCGCTGGCCATTCCCGTCGCGGGAGCGGTGCTGGGGCTTGCGGGGATGGTGTTCTGGATCGGCTGGGCCATCGTGATGCAACGCAGCACGTTGCCGAATGCGGAGGCTGAGCAGCGCAGCGGTGAGGAGGGCGCCGACCTGCCGCTGGATGCGCGGCCATGAGAGTTTGTCTCCTTGCCTACCGGGGCAACCCGTATGTGGGCGGCCAGGGTGTCTATCTCTACGAGCTGACGCGCGCCCTGGTGGCATTGGGCCATCAGGTGGAGGTGATGGTGGGGCCTCCCTATCCGCGAGACCTTTCCCGCTGGGCCATCGTGCACAAGGTGGCCAACCTCAACCTGTGGGGCCGTTACCGGCGCGCATGGCTGCCTTGCGAAGCGCCGTTGCGTCTGTTGCAGCCGGCCAATTTACTGGACTTTGCCCTGACTCGCGCGCGCTTCTTCCCCGAGCCGCTCTCTTTCAGCCTGCGGGCGCTGGGGCTGCTGGGGCGCCGGCTGCGCACGCAGCGCTTCGACGTGCTGCACGACGTGCAGACGCTCGGGTACGGAATGCTGGGCATGATGGCCTTCGGAATACCCTTGCTGACCACCGTGCACCATCCGCTCAATATCGACCGACGGGCGGCCTTGCACCGCAACCGCACGTTCGAGGAGGTGTACCACAGTGTGGTGTTCTATCCCGTCGGGATGCAGGGTGTGGTAATTCGCCGCGTGGCCCGCGTGATCACGAACTCCCAGGCGACCCGGCAAGCCATCGCGAACGATTTTCGCGTCCCGCGGCACCGCATCGCCGTCGTGCCCGGCGGCCTGGATACGACGCTGTTCCACAACCCCGGCCGGCGACGGCGCCGCCCCGCGACGCTGTTGTTCGTCGGCAATACCGACGACTGGAGGAAAGGCGCGGCCTATCTGGTGCGGGCCTTGGCCCTGCTGCCCGGCACGGTGCGGCTGCGCGTCGTGGATGATCCGTATCCGACCAAGAAGCTGCTCCATGAGGAGTGCAAACGTCTGGGAGTGGGGCACCGCGTGACCTTTCTGGGCAAATTGGAGCACGCCGGGCTGCAGGACGAGTACTGCCGCTGCACGATGCTCGTGCAGCCTTCCCTGTACGAGGGATTCGGCCTGCCTGCCGCGGAAGCCCTGGCCTGCGAAACCCCGGTGGTGGCGACGGCGGTGGGGGCGGTGCCGGAGGTGGTGGTGCCGCACACGGGTCTGCTGGTACCGCCCGCCGATCCCGGCGCGCTGGCCGGAGCCATTGAGAGCCTGCTGGAGGATCCAAACCAGCGGCGGGCGATGGGGCAGGCCGGCCGCAGGCGGATGGTGCGCTGCTTCGATTGGCGCATTGCCGGGGCGAAGACCGCGGAGGTGTACCAGGATGTATTGACCGGCCGCCTGCCTACGCCGGGGCGGGGCGGGCCAGGGCAGCCCCCATCCTGCGTCGGCGATCGGCCATGAAGATTCTGTTGCTCACCTATCGTGGCAATCCCTTCTGCGGAGGCCAGGGGGTTTACGTTTCCCATCTGGCGCGGGAGATAACCCGTCTCGGTCACGAGGTGCACTGCATTCACGGTCCGCCCTATGCGCCGGAAGACAGCGGCGCGGTCTGGCATCGCGTACCGGGCCTGCACCTGTTCCCCGCAGGGGCTGCCGCGTCGACCGCGCCCCATCCGCTCGCCGCCTTTACGCCCCTGGGATTGCTGGAGCGCGGAGCCGCCCTAAGCGGACAGTTCCCCGAGATGGCGGCGTTCAGTTGGCGGGCTTTCGCCAAGCTGCGCGCGTTGTCGCACCACCATCGCTTTGACGTGGTTCACGACAACCAGTCTTTGGGCTGGGGACTGCTGGCGGTGCGCGCCCTCGGCCTGCCGATTCTGTCCACTGTGCACCATCCGCTGACGATCGACCGGGCCCGTGGCTTCGATCCGCCCGCCTCGTTCCGCCGGCGATTCGGCAAGGTGCGCTTTTATCCCACCGTCATGCAGGGCTTCGTTGCCCGCCGCATGACCCGCATCGTGACCGTGTCTCATGCCTCCGCGCGGGCCATCGCCGCGGATTTTCGTGTTGCGCCCGAGCGCATCCGCGTCATCTACAATGGCCTGGATACGGTACAGTTCAAGCCGCTGCCGGAGGTTGCCAGCATCCCGGGCCGAGTCGTCTTCGTGGGCAATCTGGAAGACGCGAACAAGGGCGGCGTTTACCTGTTGCGGGCCATCGCGAGGCTGAAATCGCCCGCCCACCTGGTGATCGCGACCGGTGGCCTCAGCCGCCCCGACTGGCTGCGGGCGCAGATTGACGGGCTCGGCCTGCGGGGCAGGATCACGGTGCGCTATCGGCTGCCCGCTCCCGAACTGGTCCGGCTGTACGCTTCGGCCGAGGTGGCCGTCTCTCCCTCGCTGTTCGAAGGCTTCGGATTTCCCGCCGCGGAGGCGATGGCCTGCGAGGTGCCGCTCGTGGCGGCGCGCGGTGGCGCCCTGCCGGAGGTAGTGGGCGATGCCGGAGTGCTCGTGCCGCCGGCCGACAGTGAGGCCCTCGCCCAGGCGATCGCCGCTCTGCTGGCCGATCCTCAGCGTCGCCAGCGATTGGGACGCGCGGCCCGGCAGCGTGTCCTGGCCCTCTTTCGCTGGGAGGAGGCGGCCAGGCAATTGCTGACCGTCTACCGGGAAACCATCGATGCTCACCATTGACTTCGAGCGTCTCGACCTGCAGCCGGGCATGAAGGTGCTCGATGCCGGCTGCGGTCAGGGTCGCCACAGTCTGGAGCTGCTGAGGCGGGGTTGCCGCGTCTGGGCGGTGGACCTGAATGCCGCCGATCTGCGCCATTCGCGCTACCTGCTCGCCAGCGTTGCCCGGGAAGACGCGGCGAAGGCCGCGGCTGACGCCAAGGCCGTCGTCGACGCCGAGGCCGATGCGGACATTGCTCCCGCACGGCGGCCGTTCCTGGTGTTGCAGGGCAACGCACAGCGCCTGCCTTTTGCCTCGGCCAGCTTCGACTGTGTGCTCTGCGCGGAAGTGCTGGAACACGTGGACGATCCCGCGCTGGCGGCCGCGGAGCTGTCGCGGGTGCTCAAGCCTGCCGCGCTGCTGGCCGTGAGCGTCCCCACGCCCGTCACCGAATGGCTGTACCGTTTCGCGTCGGACGATTACTTCAACACCCCCGGCGGTCACGTGCGCATTTTCACCGTCGAGCAGGTGCGAGCGCTGCTCGCCGCGCAGGGCCTCGCTCTGGTGGACCTGCACTGCGAGCACGCCTTCCACTCGCTGTACTGGTGGGTTCGTTGCGTATTCGGCCTGCATGCCGATGGCCATCCCGTCATCCGCCATTGCAGGAAAATCCTCACCCACGCCATGTTCTCCCCCGCGCTGCGAGGGGCGGAGCGCGTGCTGAACCGCGTTCTGCCCAAGTCGAACGTATTCTATGCGCGCCGGGCGAAGGACACTACGGATACGCGGACTCATACTTACCCGCATACAAAATGAGGTGATTTTTGCTTGAGTGAAACGCGGGCAGCGTTTCAGGGGGGATGAGGTTTACCAGAATTCCTTCCGTTAATTGCTATCTTGATTGTAGAATGTGATTTGCCCGGCTCGCGGCCGGGCGGTGCCTTCTGCTCGCGCCGATGTTTCTGGAGACCGCCGCCGGCCACGTCATGTGGCGGGTTGCAGGCCGGCAGAGGCGCCAGCAACGGCGCCGCGTCCGAGGGGGCAGGGGGGAAAACGGCCGCACTTGGGGAGATGCCCGGAAACGGTTACTGTGCGCGGGCAACGCGCCGCAGCAGCGAGAGGGTCTGCTTTTCCTGATTGCTCAGCGCGGCGAAGGTTTCCTGAAAGGCCTCGTGCGTCGGCTGCCGCACGAATTCGCCCAGCTTCTCCCCGAATTTCTGCGAGAGGCTTTCCAGTGAAGGCACCATGGAATCAGGAATGCGGGTGAAGTTCTCCAATCCGCCCGCATTTGCCAGGGCGAGCAGCAGCTTGGCATGGGAGTCCATTTTGCCCTGCTGCGGCAGCGCGGCCAACTGCTCCTTTGAAAGCCCGCTACGCGACGGCCCAGCCCCCTGCATACGCAGGGAAAGCAGCAACTTCTCTACCGTTTCCTTGGAAATCTGATCGGGAGCAATATCGAACACCTGGCCGGTTCTCAGCGAGAACACCAACCAGGGCAGCAAGAATCGCATCTCTCCGCCCACCAGTTCCATGAGCTCGCGGGCCGACAGGGATATGGCCGATAGCCGCGCCCCATCCAGGCGCCAGGCCAGCATCGCCCGCTTGTCGTACCATTCCAGGTGAACGGCGCCGCCGGGGGGTGGCGTGGGCACGGTCTCGCGCGCGGCCTCCGTATGGGGCACTGCCTGCTCGGCGGGGGGCGCCTCCGCCACCGTTGATGCAGCGGTCGGTGCATCGGGCGCTGGCTGCTCCGCCGGGGGCGCCTCCACCACCGTTGATGCAGCGGCCGGTGCCGTGGCAGCGGGCGTGTCCGGCATTCCCTGAGCCGCGCCCGCGGAGGAAGTGCCCCCGCTGGGGGGCGCCACTCTCACCGAAGAAGCCACGGCCGCTTTGCCGGTGTCCTGTCGGGAGTGTATCGAATAGGATTCACCCCGCTTGGCTTCCATCGTCTCCTTGATCCGCTCGCTGAGCGTTTTGGCCACGTCGTCGACCGCCGCGCTGCTGATCCGGTTGCGCAGCATGTGCAGGATCGGCACGGGCAGCGCGGCCAGCGCCGCATCGCGCAGGGGTGCGGGCAGGGTGCGCAGGGTGAGCAGCAGGGGCATGAGGGAGCTTTCCTGCTCCTCCACCACCTGGCGGCGCACGTCGGGCACCAGGCGCTTGAGCATGCTGGCCAGTTGCTTGGGACTATTCTGATCCGCGAATTGACTGATGAATTCCACCTCCGCTTGCGGAACGTAGTCGAGCAACTGCTGCTCGTCGACGACCACGTCGTCGAAGGACTGCATGCTGTTGCCCTTGCCGTTCATCAGGGCATCGATGGCCACCAGGGGATGATCGAGCGCATCGCCTTCGACGCGCCGGTTGATCTGGGAATAGACCTCGTCCAGTTCGCTTCGATCGTATTTGAGCGTCAGCACACTCTGCAGCCGCTGCAGATAGAGCACGTAGTAATGGCACAGGGGCACACGCAGGTGGGAGTCCTGCATGATCGTGCCCAGCAGAAACATCCCGATCTCGTGGATTTTCTGTCCCACGGATGCGTGCTGTTGCTCGAGCGGAACGCAGTTCAGACCGGCGGACAGGTGAGCATCCTCAATGGCGGCGCGATCTTCCTGCGGCGACATGACGAAGCCGATCGTCAACCGCCAGATCCACTTGAACAGCTCCTCTTCCATCACGGCCTTGAGCACCTTGCGATGCTGGCCGGCAAGGGAGGCGTGTTTTTTCAGCAGTGCGCCGTAGTGACACACCAACGCGTAGCACACCTCCAGCGCCCCGTTGGGATGCTTGACGATGGTGAGGTCTTCCTGGATCGGCGAGGCGATCGGTTGGTTGGGGGCGATGCGGGTGTAAATGTGCTTCAGGATTCCGTTCAACTCGCCCCGGATGCCGAGCGACTCCGTATTCTCGCCGGCCGCCTCACCGATTGACGTGCCCGTGTACATCTTGAAGTCCTCACCCAGTTCGCGGGTGAGCTTGCGGCGCACAAAGGATTTCGTCACGCCTTGGGCGTTGCGGCCCTCGGCAAAGCGGCGGGAATTGCTGGCATGGGTCTGGAAGTAGTACTCCTGGGCGGCCTTCAATCCTTCCTCGGAAAGGAAATTCGGATGACCCCAGGGAGGGGCAATTGCCGGGCCGGCGGAGACCGTTTCCATCAGGATATCCTCCTGAGAGACGATGCAGGACGGTGATTGCCGCGGTTTTCTTTATTCAAGTATTTTCGTTCGATTGCAACGGACAACCATGACTGACCTAGCCCTGGTCACTGCATCGAGGGCGGCGTTTGAGACCACCCCTACCGTGACTGCGATGAATGCGGTTTCAGCAATGCGTTCACCACTGGTTTCAGCATACCTTCCAAAAGCCTTCCAAATATCATGCAATGATCGTGCGTCGTTTTATCCTCCAGCAAGCGTCGCGAAAGTTCCCCCATCCCCCCAGCCATCCGCTAGTGCGGCGGGGATGCCGAGCTAAGCGCGTCCGTAGACGTCTTCAAAGCGGACGATGTCGTCCTCGCCAAGATATGTGCCCTGCTGCACTTCGATGATCCGCGCCTCGCCGTCACCGTTGTTCTCGATGCGGTGCTTTGCCCCCTGGGGGACGTAGAAATAATCGTTAGCGGTACACTGCACCACCTCCTCGTCGCGGGTGAGCAATACGCGCCCCTGAACGACGACCCAATGTTCCGCACGATGGTTGTGCATCTGCAGCGAGAGCTTCTGCCGGGGGTGGATCTGCAGCACCTTGACCTTGTAACCGGGCCCTTCGCTGAGCACCGTGTAGGAGCCCCAGGGCCGCACATGCTCCTCGAAGGCCTCGGCTTCGGGCAGATTACGCTCCTTCAGGTGCTCCACCAGGTGCTTGACGTCCTGCACGCACTTCATGTCACAGATCAGCAACGCGTCGTCCGTATCCACGACCACCAGATCTTCCACCCCCACGGTGGCGATCAGCCGGCGGCCGCCGCGGATATAGGTGTTGCGCGTGTGAAGCGTCACCGCGTTGCCGCTGACGACGTTGCCGTTTTCATCTTTGTCTTTCTGAAAGTACAGCTCGTCCCAAGTGCCCAGGTCGCTCCAATCGAGGTCGCAGGGGATCAACTGCAGCTGGTCCGTCTTCTCGAGCAGCAGGTAGTCGATGGATTCCCGAGGCAGCTTGGCGTAGATGGCGGCCATCATGTCCGGGTCGCGCCAATCGTGGTTGCTGGAGGTGCTGCCTTGATCGCGGAAATGACCCATAACCGTCGGCGCCAGCCGCTCGTACTCCTGCAGCAGGGTGCTCACCTTGAACACAAATATGCCGGGATTCCACAGATACGTGCCTTCCGAGACCAAATGTTCCGCCGTCACACGGTCCGGCTTTTCGATGAAGCGATCCGCCTCGTAAATGCCCTCGCCCACCTCCCGCCCGTATTTGATGTAGCCCAGCGTCGTCGTCGGGCGGTTGGCCGGCACTCCGATGGCGACCATGCCCCCGTTCGCCACGGCGCCGTAGGCTTGGCCCAGTGCCTCGTCAAACGCGGCCTCGTTGCGGATCATCTGGTCCGCCCAAATGATCGCCACCACGGCTTCGGGGTGCAGATGATGGATGCGCAACGCTCCCCAGAGCACGGCCGGCCCGCTATCGCGCCCGATCGGTTCCGCCAGCACATTGATCCCCGGGTAATCGCAAGCCAGTTCCTGAATCTGGGCAAGCAGTGGCTCCTCGTACGCCTTGCTGGTGACCGTGATAATCTGCTCCGCAGATACGGACCGCGCCAATCGCGCAAAGGCGTCCTGGAGCAGTGAGCGGTTACTGCCGCTCAACGGGAGGAGCTGTTTTGGCATATTGCCGCGGCTGATGGGCCAGAGCCGGGTGCCCACACCACCGGCAACGATGAGTCCGAAAAAATCGCTCTTCATTGCAATTGGATTTTTTTCAAGGCCGATCCTCCCCCGATCGGGCGTGACAGCGGCTGCAGACCGCGGATGCGCACCCGCGGCAGGACGGTCCACATCCTGCCATTATCCCGCTCAAGATACCAGCGTCGCGTAAAACGACCCGGCCCTGCGCGGAGAAACGGACGCCCCGGGGCGAATAATGCAAAATCCGGCGCTCAGGAAATCGCACGCGCAGCGCATTTGCGAATTCCCGGCAATCCGCCGGCCGGGATGGGCCGTTGACCACCGCGCCTGGCGCCGCGGCAGCTTCCAGTCGTTGATATACCATCGATGCGGAGTATAGTGTGTGAGCAATGCAGGCTGTAACACCGGGAATGATCGCGCGCCGCAGCGGAGGAGAGGAAATGGTCGATTACCGCACCGCCGTCTGCCCGCACGATTGTCCCGACGCCTGCAGCGTCAGGGTGGGCGTATCCCAGGGAGGGATAATTTCCATCGAGGGGGACCGCGGCCATCCGGTCACGAGCGGCTTTCTCTGCGGCAAGGTAAACCGATACGCGGAGCGGGTGTACAGCCCCTTGCGCATCGCGACACCGTTGCGCCGCGTCGGTGCCAAGGGGGAGGGGCAATTCACCCCCATCGGCTGGGACGAGGCGCTGGACGAGATCGCAGCGCGCTTCGGGGAAATCCGCCAAACCTATGGCCCGGAGGCGATCCTCCCCTACTCCTACGGGGGCACCATCGGGCAGATCGGATTCCACATCGGGCACCGCTTCTTCCACGCCCTGGGAGCCAGCCGGCTGGAGCGTTCCATCTGCACCGGCTCCTCCCTGCAGGGCCTGCGCATGACCATGGGCTACGGGGTGGGCACGGACCTGGAGGAGATCGCCAACGCCAAACTGATCCTGATCTGGGGGCTCAATGCGGTGGCGACCCACATACACCTGATGCCCCTGGTGAAGAAAGCGCGGGCAAACGGGGCCCGGTTGGTCGTGATCGACGTTTACCGCAACGCCACGGCGCGGCAGGCCGACTGGTTCGTGCAGGTGCGGCCCGGAACGGACAGCGCGCTGGCGCTTGGCATGATGCGGCTGATCATCGCCGAGGATCGCCACGATCGGGCCTTCATCGAGCGCTACACCCACGGCTTCGAGGCGTTGCGCGAAGCGTGCGAGACCTATACCCCCGAGCGCGCCGCCGCCATCACGGGCGTCCCGGCGGAGGAGGTGGTGCGTCTGGCCCGCGCCTACGCGGAAAGCAAGGCCGCATTCATCCGGCTCGGCCTGGGGCTGTCCCGGCACGGCAACGGAGGCATGACCACGCGCACCATCACCTGCCTGCCTGCCCTCACCGGCGCCTGGGAAGCCGAAGGCGGCGGCCTGCTCGTCTACGGCTGGGGCGGCTCCTGGCTCAACACCAACGCGCTTTCCGCACCGCGGCCGGAAGACCCCCCGGCCCGCACGATCAACATGGTGCGGCTGGGCGAGGCCCTGCTGGAGCTCGACGATCCGCCGGTGAAGGCGCTCTATGTGTACAACTCCAACCCGGCGGCGATCGCGCCGGAGCAGGCCCGCGTGCAGCAGGGGCTGCTGCGCGAGGACCTGTTTACGGTGGTTCACGAGCAGATGCTGACGGACACGGTGGACTTTGCCGATATCGTGCTGCCGGCCACCACGTTCCTGGAGCACGACGACCTGGTGACCAGCTATGGCCACAACTACGTGCAGCTTTCCCGCGCCGCGATCGCCCCGCGGGGGCAGGCCAAGTCCAATCACGAAACCTTCCGCCTGCTCGCCGGGCGCCTGGGGCTGAACGATCCCGTCCTCTCCATGGAGTTCGAGGCGCTGGCGGAACTGCTGCTGGACAGTCCTCACGAGGAGGCACGCGGGCTGGATCGGGAAGCATTGCGGGAAGGCCGGCCCGTCAAGTTCGATGCTTCCCGCACGCCCTGGCGGAGCGGATTGCGCACGCCCAGCGGCCGCTTCGAGTTCTTCTCGGAGCGCATGGCGGCGCTGGGGCAGTCTCCCGTGCCCGCCTTCGTGCCCTCGGCGGAGGGCCATCTGGACAACGACCTCAAGGCGCGCTACCCGCTGCAACTGGTCACCCCGCCCGCCCAGCACTTTCTCAACTCCAGCTTCGGCGATACCCGCAGCGGGCGCCGCCTGGAACGCTCGCCCCGCATCAAGCTGCATCCGGAAGAGGCCGCCGCGCGGGGGCTGGCGTCGGGCGATGCCTGCCGCGCCTTCAACGACCGCGGGGAATGTTTTCTTGACGTGGAGGTGAGCGAGGACGTACGGCCCGGGGTGGCCGTGGCGGAATCCGTTTGGTGGCCCAAGCTGCACCGGGGCC
>JACZVE010000398.1 GCA_022572825.1 SAR324 cluster bacterium | reverse complement strand
CAAGTTGATCTTTTTTTGCTGGCTGGTGATTCTCCTGCGCTGGACCGTTCCCCGCTTCCGCTTCGATCAGATCATGGAGCTGGGCTGGAAGAAGCTGCTTCCCATGGCCCTCGCCAACGTGCTGGTGACGGCGGTGGTGCTGCTGGCGATCGATCACTGGTAACCGTGAGGCCCCACCAGTACGACACTGTAAAATGCAACCGCCGATGGACACAGATAAACACGGATAAGAATAACGTGCCTATCCGCCTTGCTCAGCATAGTCGTTCGAGTTGGCTTATGTTATGGTTCGGTTATTATTGTTCTTTTCCTCACCCCCGGCCCCTCTCCACGCTGTGGAGAGGGGTGACTACCGACGAGCGGACGGTGGTCATGAGGTGATCTTCTTACTTCGGGCCGCTCCCCTCTCCATGAAATGGAGAGGGGCGGGGGGGTGAGGACCCGCGGCAGCTCCTATGTAACATAGTAGTACTAAGCCCCCTGCACCCCCAAAATAGCCTATATTAACAACTTGCTACGCGTTACGATAAACAAGCTTAACCTCCGTATGCGGGGAGTGCGGGGGAACTCGTTCCCCCGCATTCGATTTTTGTGGATGAATCACAGGCCTTTTAGGGCAGAAAATTCCCCGCCGCTATCCATCTCTCCACCCAGGAGCATCGCGTCTTGAAGCTGGAAGGCGAGTTTACCTTCAACGCCCCGCGGGAGAAGGTCTGGAGCATCCTCAACGATCCGGCGGTGCTGAAAAAGCACATGCCCGGATGTGAATCCCTCGAGGCGGTCGGGGACGACCAATACGAGGCCGTCCTGAAGATCGGGGTGGGCGCCATCAAGGGCAGCTACAAAGCGAAGCTGACACTGAAGGATAAAAACCCTCCCGAGTCCTACACCTTGCAGATCGAGGGTTCGGGGAGGCCGGGGTTCGTTAAGGGAGAAGGGCGGGTCCATCTGAAGGATCTGGCCGGGCAGACCGCGCTCAGCTATAGCGGCGAGCTCCAGGTCGGCGGCCTCATCGCCAGGGTCGGGCAGCGGCTGCTGGGCACCATCTCGGAAAAAATGACGCGCCAGTTCTTCCAGGACCTCGGCGCGGAAGCCGAGGCCGCCCAATGACCTCGTAGGTTTCTGATTAAATGGCCTGACGTAACCGGCCTTCCCCCGAATGAAACGCGTTCTGCTGCTAATGGGCACGGAAACCTACCGTGCCACGGACTTCCTGCAGGCCGCGCGCAAGCTGGGCGTGGACGTGGTGGTGGAACGGATGCGCCCGATCCGCTGGCCGGGCTGAATCCCGGCGGGCTCATCTCGCTCGATTTCCAGGACCGCGAAGGTGCCACGCGGCGCATCGTCGACTATCACGGCGCTATGCCGCTGGACGCGCTGGTGTCCGTGGACGATTCGGCGACCGCATTGGCCGCTCGCGCCGGCGAGGCGTTGCGGCTGCCGGGCAACTCCGAGGAGGCTACGATATCCGCCGCCGACAAGTTCGTCTTCCGGGAGATCATGCAGGCCGCCGGCCTGTCCTCGCCGTGGTTCCGCACCTTTCCCCTGACGGACGATCCCGCCGACGTGGCGCGGGCCGTGCCCTACCCTTGCGTGCTGAAACCGCTCTTTCTCAGTGCCAGCCGTGGCGTGATACGCGCGGACGACGCCGCGGAGTTTCAGGCGGCCTTCCGCCGCGTTGCGCACTTGCTCGCCGACCCGGAGCTGAAGGCCCGGGGTGGTTCGGCGGCCGAAGCGCTGCTGGTCGAGTCCTTCATGCCAGGCAGCGAGGTGGCTCTGGAAGGCATGGTGCGCGACGGCGAGTTTCGACTGCTGGCCTTCTTCGACAAGCCGGATGCGCTGGACGGTCCCTTCTTCGAGGAGACTCTCCTCGTCACCCCCTCCCGCCACCCTCCGCGTCTGCAGGATCGTGCCGTGGCCGTCGCGGCGCAGGGAGCGCGGGCGCTGGGCTTGCGCACAGGGCCGGTGCACGCGGAGTTGCGGCTGAACGGGGAGACGCCGTACCTGCTGGAGATGGCCACCCGCTCCATCGGTGGGCACTGCTCGCGTGCCCTGCGCTTCGGCGCGGACATGACGCTGGAGGAGCTGATCCTCCGCCAGGCATTGGGGGAGGTGCCCAACCGGATAGAGCGGGAGCGGCGCGCGGCGGGTGTGATGATGATTCCCATCCCGGCGGGCGGGCGGCTGCAGGGCGTCCAGGGCCTGGAGCAGGCACGGTCCGTGCCGGGCATAACGGAGGTCGAGATCACCATTCCACTCACCCGGGAAGTGGTGCCCTGGCCGGAGGGTCACCGCTACCTGGGCTTCATCTTCGCCAAGGAAGACACCCCGCAGGCCGTCGAGCAGGCCTTGCGCATGGCGCATCGCCGCCTGCGTTTCGATATCAAGCCCAGTGCCGAAGGGGCCTAGGGTGTCCCTCGCTCGTTGCCGTGTCGCCTTTCATGACGGGCCGCGCAGGCGGTTCCTTACGCTGCGATGTGACAGACAGGCAAGCCCGCCAGGCGGGCATCGAGGCGAGGCTGGCGGCGATTCAGCGGCCAGTTAGAAGAAGAAACTGACGCCCCCGTGCAGTGCGATGTCGGCATTGTTGTCGGACACGAACAAATTCTCCACCAGCCCGGCCTCGATAAGGGTGCCACTATCCAGGAGCCACTTGAACCCGAAGGTCATGTTCACTGTCGTCGTGTCAAATCCGGTGTCGGTACCTTCCGCGACGGGCGTATCATTAGCTATTTGAGCAATAAAGGCCGAGCGCGCGCCAAACTGATAGGCGAGACTGAGCATCGAGGAGATCTCCTCCTCCTTCAGTTTGAAGTCTTCTTGCAGCTTTCCCTTTCTTAAGTCGAGATAGGCCACCGAGGCGGTCACCGTGATGCTTTGCGAGAAATCCAGCGCGGTTGAGATGCCGACCGCCCAGTCGCGGCCTTCGCTTTCCACAATATTGGTCTCCCTTTCGACTTCGGGAAAATCAACGGAAAATTTGAGGGTAAAGGGCATGCTAGATTCGGGGGAATTGAGCCGGAACCGAAGAGATAGTACGGGCGCCCGCACCCAGAGGGTATTTCCCGTCGACTCCACGATGCGCACCCTGGTGCCGTCTTTTTTCACGATTTCGAGGC
>JACZVE010000397.1 GCA_022572825.1 SAR324 cluster bacterium | reverse complement strand
GGCACTTTTGCGGAAAGTGCTTTTGGATAGCCGCCCAAGGAGGGGCCGCAACATTGGAAGACAATTTTTGGATCGCATTCGGGGCAAGCGCGACCGCGGCAATTGTCACGGCGGGCGGCATCTACACTATTCGGCATTTCGAGGATTGGGCGCGACGCAACATCACCTATTTCACCAGCTTCGCGGCGGGTGTGCTGATCGCGGTATCGCTTCTGCATCTCGTTCCCGAGGCCTTCGCCATGAACGCGAGCGCGGTCGTGCTCGCTGCGGTATCGGTGAGTGTCGTCGGCGTCGCCGTCACCCTCGACGTAGTCGGCGAGAGCATCGAGGCTACGGAACAGATGCACTCCGAGCCCTTTCCCTCCGCGATTGTGCTTGGTGATGAACGGCCGTCCTGCGAACGTCCGCGCCGCTTTGACGATCTGGTCACGGCCGACGGCCGCCACGGTTTTTGGTGTCGGAATGCCGTGAGCGTTCAACGCGGCATACTGCGCCGCCTTGCTGATTTCCAGTTGCAACGCGCGGCGGTTGTTGACGACCCGGCGGCCATGGGCTTCCAGCCATGCCAGTACGGCCGCGGTGTGTTCCGGCGCGTAGCGGTGACCCCGGGTGTGGGAGGATGCGCTCATGCGGTTGTAGAATACCCCGCGCGGGGGCGTATCCGCCAAGTCGATGTGGCCACCATCGAGAAACCATTCCTCGTAGGGAAGGCCACGCACCTCGAAGGCCTTGCGCAGGGGTAATACCCAGCTTTCGTTTTCATGGAGGACGTAGATCGTGCTCATGTGCTCCTGACCCGCCTATCCAGCTATTGACGATTGCGCTGGCATCGCATGTGCGCCCTGCCGGCCGCCCCCGTGACGCCTCCTTGCGCTGATGTGCTGCCTTCATCCTACTGGCAGGATTGGGATCAGTCCAGGAAAAAAGCAATCATATCAAATGGTTGCCTTCATAGACGATTAGGATCACAGGAGGGTGTGACAGGTTGGCGACGCTGTCGATCCTGACCAGCGCGTTCGTGAACACCGGGGTTCCGACGAAGGTCGGCTTCATTCTCGTGGAGGCCGCCTCGATCAACCTGACGGTCATGGTGCTGGTCGGCTTCTTCTTCGGCGCGCTTCTCGGCGTGGGGCTTCCGCCCGCGCCGACCTATATCCTGACCGCACTCGTCATCGCCCCGCACATGATCAAGGCCGGCGTGGACCCCTGGCCGGTGCACTTCTTCGCATTCTTTCCCGCCGTCTGGGGGGAGCTGACGCCGCCCACCCCGCGATGCGCGCGTTGCGCAGAATAAGATCGAGTGCCATCTGAGTTCCTTCCCGGTGCGCGGCACAACCGCCGTCCGCAATTGTTGCGGAAATTATCGTCCGTCGGAGCGCCTACGCAATTTGAGACATTTGCAAAATCCTGTGAGGTGCGCCTATTTTCAATCCGCAGATTACGCGGATTGCGCGACTTATCAGAATGGCGCCTATCCCCGTTGTTCAGCTTAGGTTATTGCCGTGACTCGTTGCCACGCAGCTGTTTCTATCGATCGTTTCCTCACCCCCGCCCATCGGCATCGCATGCCACTGGCGCGATGCTTCCTCTCCCCGTGCGCGGCGAGGAGGCTGGGGGGAGGGGTTCTGACGCGACATCCATGGCGCAGCCATTAGCAAACGTACTGGTGGTGTCCTTCGAGCAGGCGGTCGCGGCGCCGCTGACGACCGCCCGCCTCGCCGATGCCGGCGCCCGCGTGATCAAGGTGGAGCGGAGCGGGGGCGATTTCGCCCGTCACTACGACACGGCGGCAGGCGGAGAGAGCGCATTTTTCGTCTGGCTCAATCGCGGCAAGGAATCCGCGGAGCTGGACTTCAAGAATGCCGCCGATGCGGCGCTGCTGCACCGCATTCTGGCCCGCGCCGACGTCTGCGTGCAAAATCTGGCGCCGGGCGCCGCCGAACGCGCCGGCTTGGGGTCGGAGGACTTGCGCCGCAAGCACCCGCGGCTGATCACCTGCGACATCAGCGGCTACGGCGAGGACGGGCCGTATCGCGATATGCGCGCCTACGACATGCTGGTGCAGGCGGAAAGCGGCCTGGCCTCCATCACCGGCACGCCGGAAGCCCCCGGCCGCATCGGCGTGTCCGCCTGCGACATCGGCGCGGGCCTGAACGCGCTGGCGGCGATATTGCAGGCGTTGTACGCGCGCGAACGCACCGGCGTGGGCGCGGCGCTCGCGGTTTCCCTGTTCGACGGCATGGCGGATTGGATGACCGTGCCGTTGCTGCTGTACGAGCACACCGGCTCGGTTCTGCCGCGCACCGGCCTCACTCATCCCCTCATCGCCCCCTACGGCGCCTACCCGGTCAAGGGTGGGGGCGAGCTGTTGATCTCCGTGCAGAACGAGCGGGAGTGGCGGCGTTTCGCGGAGTCCGTGCTGCAGCGGCCGGAGCTGGTGGCACAGCCGGAGTTCCGCACCAATGCGGCACGGGTGGAGAACCGCGCGGCCCTGGACCGCGAAATCGTCGCCGTATTTGCGGCGCTGGAGCGCGGGCCGCTCGAGCAGCGGCTGAGGTCGCACCGGATCGCCTACGGAGCGATCAATACGGTGGCCGAGCTGGCACGCCATCCACAACTCCGCCGCCTTCCCGTGGATATTCCCGGCGGCGAGATCAACCTGGTCGCCCCGCCGGTGCGCGTGCGCGGCGAGGGCCGAAAACCCGCCCCATCCCTGCGCCCCGTGCCCGCACTGGGCCAGCACACCGCCGCCATTCGCGCGGAGTTCGCGGAGTAGAACCTATCTCAAAAATGGGCAGACGAAGTTGCTGGGGGACTGCGGAGCTTGCGTGTCGCACACCGCTTCCCCCGGACTTTTTTCGTGAATACTTTAGCCCGCATTTCCCAGATGAATCACGAATTTCCTGGTCCAGCCGCACCTTTCCATATATCATAACAGCGAGTTAGGGGAGAAAACCGATCAATGGCCGGGGGAACCCGATGGGTGAAAGAGGCAGGGAGGCGTTTCGGGTCGGTTTCGACCGTTCGGTGAAGATCGAGCTCCGGGGAGCCCGTGTCACGTCTGATGAGGGGTTGCAAACCAAGTTGATCAAGATCGGTGCGAAAGTCGTCAGGCATGCC
>JACZVE010000396.1 GCA_022572825.1 SAR324 cluster bacterium | reverse complement strand
GAGGCCCCGAAAACAGGGGTTGCGCCACTTTGCCCCAAAAAAATAGGGACTCGCGAAAAGGCTAAGTCCCTGTTATCAAAGGGCGAACGATGGGGATTGAACCCACGACCCCCGGATCCACAATCCGGTGCTCTGCCAGCTGAGCTACGTTCGCCGTGTACACCGACAAGCTATTTTCATAACCTCGGGCGGGACGGAAGTCAAAATGCGGCCTCCGTTCCGCTATCTGGACGGCGGCCGTCCCCAATGAAACGGCCGGAAGGATCAGCGCCGAAATAGCCAGAGAACGAGCGAAAGAATGACGCTGATGAGGATGCTGGTGGTGAGCGGGAAATAAAACGTGAAGCTCTCGCGCCGGATAACGATGTCTCCCGGCAGGCGTCCCAGCCAGGGAAGGCGCCCCGTTAGCTGGAACAGCACTCCGAGCAGGAATAGCACCGCACCGAGGATAATCAGCAGCTTTCCGATTCCGCCTGGCATACGCTATTCGGCAGGACGTTGAACAGCCCCACTAATTCCCGTTCGCCGGAAACAGCGCCACTTCCACCCGTGTATCGTTGTAGCAGGCCCCCTCGCTGATGTCCGCATGGTGCCCCGGCGCAAGCGCCGAAACGGTCTGGCCGTTGTCACTGGTGCGCAGCCAGGCGCCCTTCAAGGAGCACACGACGCCGGGGCGTACCGCGTCGGTGATGCGGAGCGGCAGATGCACCTCCCCCCGCTCGTTCCAGACGCGTACCCGCATTCCATCGCGCAGCCCGCGCGCCGCCGCATCGTCGGGGTGCATGTCGAGCGGGGGGGTCTCGTCGCTGAACTTCAGGCCTCCGAACGTGGAGGTGATGCGCTTGTCCGACGCCGGAGAGATCAGCGTGAGCGCGTAGGGCGCCTCGTAGGGGCGGTAGCGCGGCAGCAAGGCGTCGTACTTTTCCGCCAGATAGCCCGACGCCAGTTCCACCTTGCCACTGGGCGTGGCGGGAAAGACGTTGCCGAAGAGCACGGCCTCGTGCCCCTGGTAGGTCATGGCCAGTGCGCGATCGGTGGGGATGCGGCTGGGGCGGTGGCCCTGCATGCGCTCATCGCTGCCGTCGAAGGCGTCGTCCATCAACTGCGCATCGTCGGCGGTGAAGGCGGCGTCGTCGAAACCGAAGCACGCGGCCAGTCTGCGGAAGATCTCCGTGTTGGGCAGGGACTCTCCCACCGGTGGAATGACCGGCTCGGCCCGTTGCAGCCACTGCTGGCCGTAGGCGGGGAATATCTCGTCGTGCTCGAAATGGCTGCAGGCCGGCAACACGATGTCGGCGTAGGCGATGCTGTCGGTCATCACCACGTCGCAGCCCACCGTGAAGAGATCCTCCCGCGCCAGACCCTGCTTCATACGATTTTGATCCGGGTGAACGATGAGGGGGTTATGGTTGTAGAAAAACAACGCCTTGATGGGCGGCGCCAGTGTTTCATCCAGCAGGTGGCGCCCCACGTCGACGATGTTCAGGGTGCGCGTGCCCTCCGGCACCAGGTCCGGCCGCTGCAACCGGGCAGGCGTCTTCGCAAAGGCGTACCCGGCGCCATTGACCAGGCCGCCGCCGCGCACGCCGAACTTGCCGGCCAGGGCGGGCAGGGCGAAGATGGCCCGGATGCCGCTGCCGCCGTTCTGGTTGCGCTCCAGCCCATTGCCGACGCTGATCGCCGCCGGCGAGAGTGCGTGATACAACTCGGCGAGGCGGGTGATGTCCGCCGTGGGTACGCCGCAGATGCGCGCGGCCTCATCCAGGGGCAGTGCGCGCGCCTGCTCCATGTAGGCGTCGAAGCCGTGCACGTGCTCGGCAATGAACGCCTCATCCAGGCCGCCCCTGCGCTCCAGCTCGGCCGTCACCGCCCATGCCAGGATCACGTCCGTTCCCGGCCGGAGGGGCAGGTGCAAATCGGCCTGCTGGGCCACCTTGACGCGCCGCGGGTCCACCACGACCAGCGTGGCGCCCTTCTTTTTCGCCTCATTGATGAGCGGCATGAAGTGCAGATTGGAGCAGGTGACGTTGTTGCCCCAGATGATGATCAGCTTGGCCTCGGCCAGTTGCTCGGGGGGCATCCCGGGGGTCGCGCCGAACGTGCCCACGTAGGCCTCGGTGCGGATGCCCCCGCACAGCGGCCGCCGCTCCAGCAGCGAAGCGCCCAGCTTGTGAAAGAAGCGCAGATCCATCGAACCGTAGGCCAGCATGCCGTGGGGCCCGGCGTAATTGAGGGGCAGGATCGCCTGCGCTCCGTGGGTCTCGATGACCTCGATGAATCGCGCGTGAATGACGTCCAGGGCCTCCTCCCAGGATATGCGCGCGAACCGCCCCTCTCCCTTGGCGCCGATGCGCTTCAGCGGCGTCCTCAGGCGGCCCTCCCCGTGGACGAACTCGGGATAGTAGCGCGTGACTTTGTTGCACAGCACCCCTCGGGTGTACGGGTTCGCCTCCGAACCGCGCACGGCGAGGATGCGGTCTCCGTCTACCGTCACCGAGAGGCTGCACGTATCCGGACAGTCAAGCGGACAAACGCTGGCCTTTACGACATTCATGGAACGCTCCCTGACAGGGTGTAGCGACGGAAAGCCGGCCCGCGCGGTTCGGCGTTGCGGCATCGGCACCTATCGCATCGTTGTATTGTTCAGTCGAATCAGAAATTTATCAATAGGACAAATCGCTTTCCGCGCTGACAACCCCGCGCACCGCCCCGCCCGCTGCACGGGTTGCCCGCCGGTGAGGATCAGCACTTGCCCGGCGGGCGGTGGCGTGATTCATTCGACGAACCGTCTGTGGCACCGAGGAGCCCCGCCCGAACACCTGCTAAAAATACAAGGGGTGGCTTACCTCTACGATTGATGCGCCTCCGGGTTTGAATCCCTTCGGGCGGCTCCCCCCTCTCCCACGGGAGAGGGGGCTGGGGGGGGAGTGTTTCCGTATTGAAAACAGAACCGTGGTGTGATTGCTCGCATCCGTTGAACTAAGAATTTCCTAAACGATTTTCGGTTACACCACACTACAAGCGGTCCGAAAATTCATTTTTGTGGGGGAAGCAGCGCGCGACACGCAAGCGGTGCGCCCCCCTCCCCCGGCTGAGTCCATTGTCCACGATTGAGCAACGAACACGATGAATGCGATATTGCTTACCCTGCACGTGACGG
>JACZVE010000047.1 GCA_022572825.1 SAR324 cluster bacterium | reverse complement strand
AGACCGAGGTCGACGCGGCGGCCGCAGAGGCCCTAGGCCACCCGCAGCCTGAGCCCGACACGGCTATGCTGCACCTCTACTCCGAAGAAGTGGATCCGACTTCAGAATCCTTCGACACCGAGGACTCACCCCAATTCGAGGACGAACGCCTCCTCACCATGGTCGATCTGATCAAGCGCCACGTCTATCTGATCTCGGCAACCGCCGTGCTCATCATTTTGGTGGTGTTGCTCTCCCTGCGGGGGAGCCAGCCCGGTACGGCCCGGTGGATTGACGAATCCCTGCAGACCGTCGCCGTGCCATTTCAGACAGTCTTTCACCGCGCGAAGACCGGTCTGGTCGATGCGTACCGCAACTATATCCATCTGGTAAACCTCAAGCAGGATAATGAGCGCCTGAAATTGCAGGTCGCAGCGCTGCGGGAGGAGGTCAACCACTACATAAACAGTTCTATTCAATTCAACCTGTTGCGGGAGCAACTCAAATTCCTGGAGGAAAATCCCGAACGCAAGGTTTTTGCGGAAGTCACCGGCGAATCGGTGGATAATTTTCATCATGTCCTGCTGATCAACAAGGGACGGCTGGCCGGCATTCGCAGGAATTTTCCCGTCGTGCTGCGCGAAGGCGTGGTCGGCCGTATTCAATCCACCTCGGCGCTGCATTCCGTCGTGCAACTGATCGTGGACCGCCGGCACCGATTCCCGGTGCTGATCCAGCGTTCCCGGGAGCGGCTTTTGCTGCAGGGTGATGGCGGCAGCCTGCGCCTGCTTCCGCAGGACCGGGGCATTGCATACGGGACCGGGGAAGGCCTGCGCATGAATCGCATCCGCATGCTGGCAGACGTGATCAAGGGGGACCGTGTGATCACCAGCGGGCTGGCCGGCATTTTTCCCAAGGGAATGCTGGTCGGAACGGTGACCAATGTCGGCCGGGAGCGCCACGAGCTGTTCCAGTCCGCGGAAATCGGCCCGGTGGTCGATTTCAACAGAATCGAAGGCGTCTTCGTTATTCTCAGGGATCCCAGCGAGCACGAATTTCCGCTGTTCACGGGCCCATGAAGTTTTTGATCTACGCGGGAATCGGGATCGCCACCTTGTGGCTGCAACTCACCCTTGCGCCCTTGGTCGCTCTGTTTGGAATGAAGGCCAACCTGCTCCTGCTGACCGTGCTGGTTATCGGGCTGCGCTGGTCCGATCCCTGGTACTTCCTCTACGCCGCGGTCGCCGGATTGGCTGCGGACGTCTTCTCCCATGGAGTGTTGGGAATCTATGGCACCAGTTATTTTCTCGTCGCCTTGCTGGCTCGCCTCACCGGCGTGTCTGTATACGAAAACAGCCTGCTGTTCGGCCTCGTCGAAGTCTTCGGGCTTTCCCTGGCGGAGGGGTTGATTTCCCTCTCGCTGCTGGAGCTGCTCGATTCCACCATGCCCTGGTGGGCATGGCTGTTGGCGACGGCGATCCCGAACGCGGCGTACAACAGCTTGTGGTCGCCCCTGGCATTCTTTGCGCTGGGCCGTCTGCAAAATTTGATGAAGACCGCCGAAACCTGATTCAGTGCCATCGCTTATGAAGTTCTCCCCCCTGTCAACTGAGGAAATACAGCTTTTCAAACCGCGCCTGGCCGTCATCCTGGCCGGGATGGGAGTGATATTGGCGATTTTGGTGATGCGTCTTTGGTACCTCCAGATCATACAGGGGAGCTATTACGAAGAGGTTGCCAAAGGAAACCGCATCCGGGTGCTTCCTCTAGGCGCACCGCGCGGCATCATCTTCGATCGCAACGGGGAAATCCTGGCCTTCAACCGCCCCTCGTTCGATATACAGTTGATTTTGGAAGACACCCCGGATCTACAGCGCACCCTGGACAATCTCGCTCTCGTCACCGATTCCACGGTGTCTCAATTGTGGGACACCGTAAACGCGAATCTGTCCCGTCCAAAGTTCAGACCCATTCTGCTGTTGACCGATGTGGGCCGCAAAACCGCCGACCTGATCGATACCTATCAGGAAGATCTGCCCGGGATCACCGTAGCGATCGACCCGAAGCGACTGTACCCGACTGCCTTCGTCTCCTCCCACGTGCTTGGTTACGTCGGCGTGATCAACGAGGATCAGCTCTCCGGGCTGGCGCTCAGCCGTCTGCGCTCCGGCCGGATCGTCGGTCAGGCGGGAATCGAGCTGATTCAGAACGATGCGTTAATCGGTACGGATGGCGGCATGCAGGTGGAAGTGGATCACGTGGGACGCGTGCTCAAGGTGCTGAGTAAACCGGTCAATCCCGCTCCGGGCATGGACATCCATCTGACCATAGACCTGAGGCTGCAGCGTTACGTGCACTCGCTCATGTCCGGCTACAAGGGCGTCATTATCGTCTCCAAGACGCGCACCGGGGAAATTCTGGCGCTTATCAGCTATCCCAATTATGATCCCAACCTGTTCGTGGGCGGGATCAAAACCGCCGCGTGGAACGAGCTGGTTCAGGGCGAGAAGCGTCCGCTCATAAACAAGGCGGTGCAAGGCCAATATCCCCCGGGTTCCATCTTTAAAATGGTACTGGCCGCCGCGGCTCTGGACAGGGGAGCCATCGACGGGACCGCCACGCTGAATTGCCCCGGCTACCTTCGCCTCAACCGGGAAATCCGCTACTGCTGGAAGCGCTCCGGTCATGGAGACGTAAACTTGCAGCAGGCGATCGGGCAATCCTGCAACGTGTTTTTCTATCAGTTGGGGCTGATGCTCGGCGTGGACACCATCCGTCAGTACGCCTTGATGTTCGGGTTTGGCCAGCCTACCGGCGTGGAATTGGAAAGCGAAAAATCCGGTCTCATTCCCAGCCGCGCCTGGAAAGAGCAGACGCTGGGGGAAAAGTGGTACGACGGCGAAACGCTCCCCGTCGCCATCGGGCAGGGGTTCGTCTCCGTCACACCCATCCAGCTTTCCAGCTACATCGGTGTCGTTGCAAACGGTGGCCTGTGGGTGCGGCCGACTATCCTGCGGCGCATCGTTACACCGGACGGCAGGGAGGTGCTGGACGCAGAAAGCCTGCCGCGTGCAACCCGCCTGCTGCCTCTTCCCGTGGAATACTTCGACATTATTCGCCAGGGACTGGTGCAGGCGGTCAATGGCAAGGGCACGGCCCGCCGGGCCCGCTCGCGGATGTTCACGTTGGCCGGCAAAACGGGGACCTCTCAGGTGGTCGGGCGCAAGTTTGCTCGCAACGCCGAGGGGGAATTGGACGAAAGCCTGCTCCCGCACTCCCTGTTTGTCGGCTACGCGCCCGCCGAAGATCCATATATTACGGTCATGGTGCTGGTGGAGCACGGCGAGTCCGGCGGCCGGGTCGCTGCTCCCATTGCCAAGAAGATTCTGGAGTACTACTCCAAACACATTGAACCGCTGCGGAGCCGCTTTCCCGAAATCAGCCCCGCGGACAGCCGTGAAGTATCCTTTCGGCTGAAGCTACGGCGAGCGTTCGAGACTGCGTCGTTGCCGCGCCTGGCCCCATCCGGCCCCGGCTTGCACGCCGTCCGCTAAGCCGCCTCCCGCGGGTGCGGCCAGCGCGGCGCCCGCGTTTTGCCCGCTCTGTCTGGCCCCATCCGCCTGCGTTCGGCCTGTATCGAGAGTCATGCAGTCGACCCGACCCTTATGTCTGGCCTCCGCATCTCCGCGCAGGCGGGAGTTGCTGGCGCGATTCGGGCTGCCGTTCGCGGTGATGTCTCCGCAACTGGATGAGCGTGTCGTTGCCGGTGAAGCAGCGCAAGCGCACATCAATCGCCTGGCGGCGCTCAAGGCTGAAGCGGCGCTCCGCCACTACCCGCGGCATCTCATCCTGTCCGGAGATACGGTGGTCGTTCATGACGGGAAGATTCTCGGCAAGCCTGCCGATGGCGCAGACGCGGAACGCATGCTCGCCGCTCTTTCCGGGAACTCCCACCGGGTGCTGTCCGCCTACCTGCTGCTCGACGGGCCGACCGGCCAACGGTGTGGCCGCACGGTCGAATCGCGGGTGTTCTTCCGGCAGTTGCCGCCCGCCTGGATTCGATGGTACAGCCGGTTGGACGAATCGCGGGACAAGGCCGGCGCATACGGCATCCAGGGCCTCGGAGCGGCGATGGTGCACCGGATTGAGGGATCGTACACAAACGTGGTCGGATTTCCCATCGATGCCATCCTGTGGGACCTGATGGACAAAGGCTGGGTGAGTTTGTGATGCGCCGCGTGGCTGGCGCGGCGGCCGTTCTCGCCCTGGTGCTTTGCCAATCGGTCACCCCGGTGCGCGGGACGGAGAACGAGATCGTTCCGGAAGGAAGCTTGCTGGTTGCGCTCGCTTACGGTGTGGACAGCCACGAGCGCGCCATCTCTCGCAGAAACAGGGAATCCCCGCTGCTGGATTATCTCGTCCCGGACGATTCCGTACGCGAGCAAATCGACGGCGACATTCAGCGCACGACGGAAAGGCTGGCCCTGCGCCTTCACTATGGCCTCAGCGATTCCTGGAATCTCACGCTGGAGGTCCCCTATTTGCGCATCACGCAGGAATCCTCGCTGAGCCCACGCTCGGCGGAGGCAACCGCCGAGGTGGAGCGCCTGTCCTCGCGCACCATATCCGGCCTGGGAGAGTTGCGTGCCACCAGCTTGCACAGACCGCAGTACGACGACCAGCATGGCTTTGTCTGGGGATACGGCCTGCTCATACCCGGTGAGGATCCCCAAAGTCCATACGCGGGTCGCGGTACGCTGTTTCTGGATAGCCCGTTCACCAGACTGCTGGCTCTCGTTCACTACACTTATTACCCGCTGCTGGGGCGCGCGCGGTTTGACCTGCAGGCCGAGCTGCGCATTCCCCTGGAAGAAAAGTTAGCCACCGCAGCCGCTGCATCCGTCGGCGTCAAACCGGGCAACCGCCTGGGGGTAGCAGTGGGCTGGGAACAGGAATTGGGCCCGGTTGCAACCGGTGTGACCCTGGGGCACCACGGCCAGAGCCAATCCGAAGTAGGAGGCGCCAAACAGGGGGATAAGGTGCAGGAGACCTGGCTGCGCCTGAAGCTGGGAGTTGGCAACTTGCAAGCATTGGAATCGGGCCCGCTCGCCTTCCCGTTTATTTTGTACGTGCAATATGAGACAACCGTGCAAGGATACAACACGCCGATTCGCTCGGACGCGCGCCTGGTCCTGCAGACGTATTTTTAGCCACGGATGCATCGCTCCCGCACTTTCCGCTTCCTGATCGCGCTCCTGCTCCTCGCCGCTATTCCGTTTGCGCAGCGTTCGCCGGCTGCAGCCCCGGTGCTGGTTGCGGACGATATCGACCTGCGGGGCGAGGCCATTCAGATGGCGCTCCATACCTGGCTGGGCCGCCCGGCCATTTCGGTGGTTACCCGCCGCCAGGCGGAGGGCGCGGCTCAGGTGCTCGTGCTGCACGTGGTGTCCCGGACCTCCCAGGGGCTGCTGGAGGCCGCCCGTTGGCCTCTCCCGGAACACACCCGCTACGTGGAGCCGCTGCGGCTTCCAGGCGGCGTGGAGGGCTGGCTTGCGCTGGTGGGCTCCCAATGGCAGATCGCGCATCCCCGCGGGGAGGCCTTGATCTTTCAACCCATCTGCCGCTGCGACACGGTCTATACCCACGGTGGATCGCCGGACGCTACCAAGAGCCGGTTCGTCTACGACCTGAACGGTGACGGCATTGACGAGGTCGTGCTCCCCTACTCCGCGCACCTGGAGGGATACCGGCTCGTGGGCAGCGTGCTGGCTGCCGAGCCACTGTGGCGCGTACACTGGAATTCCGACAAGACACCCCTGCGAAGGCACGAGGAAGCGCAGCGCGGCTTTCGCATTCCGGAGTTCGCTTTTCGCGACGTCGAGGGCGACGGGCAGATGGAGTTGCTGATTTACGGCCAGGATCACCTGCGCATTGCGGCGCTGCCCCCTGCCGGAGAGGCAAGCCAATTCGGCCTGGACGCCCGCAAAAAGGCCTTCCTGCGCCGCAGCCACCCGAAGCAACCGTTTCCCGAGGATCTTCAGTACGCGCTGGCCCGCATCAGCGAGCAGGCCTTCGCCAGCGCCGAGGCGTTTCTGGATATTTTGTTCCGGATCGGCAATCCGGAGGAGCCGGCAAAATGGTCGCCCCACCTGATGACCGTGCTGAGGGTAGCCAGGCATTCCCTGCCGATCCGGGCTCCGTACACCACACCGCTGCCAGGTCTGGCCGAAATCGGCGAAGACGATCGGGTCGAAATCCTGGCGGCGGCGGATATGGACGGCGACAGGACGCTGGACCTGCTCCATTCCATGCTGCTGGACTACGGCAGCATATTCAGCCAGGAGAATCAGCTCCGCTGGTATCGGGGGCGCCTCCACGAGGGCCGCCTGGCCTTCGGCGAGCCCGCCTACTCGCTGACAAGCGACGCCGGCTCCTTCGCCCAGCTGATTTATCCCCGCACGAATCAATCCCCCCCGCTGGCGCTGTTGCTGGCCACCACGGAGGTGAGTCTGGGCAGCATCATGCGGGCATTGGCCAGCAAGAAGGTGACGCTGCAACTGCAAATACGCACCTGGGCCGACGGTGCCCTGGGCCAGGTGCCGCAGTCGGCCGCTGAGTTCACCTACCGTGATCTGAAGGAAAAGGGCCGGCGCGCGATGATCCTGCTGGCGGACCTCAACGGCGACGGATTCCGGGATTATGTGTTGAACCTGAGGCGCAACGAGCTGACCGTCTACCTGTCCGCCGACGCCCCGTCCTCATTGAATGCGCCGAGCTCGGTGCATCCAGGGCTGACATTACCCTCCAGGCCCGAACGGGTGCTCGTTGCCGATCTGGACGGGGACGGACGCGAAGAGCTGATCCTGCGATACCGCGAGAAATATCATGGGGCGCTGGGCCGGGGGCTGCGGGTGATCCGCCTCGTCTCCCAGTAGCCGGCGCCCGCGCCCACCATATCGTATAAAGTCGCATTCAAGGAGGGGATCTCCGTTGTAACCTCACCCCCAGAAACGCTGCGAGTCTCGCGTTTCTCCCTCGCTGGCTCGCGTTTCACTCAAGCAACAATCACGTCAAGTTGAACGCGACAAAGCCTCGCCACAATCCGCCTCATTATTGATATCCGCGAACGACGCTCGACTTTCGCGCACTCATTTCGCTTTATCTAATCACGCATTTCGAAGTCCGGCACGTCGCCTTCCATCGCGTACTCGTTGAGCTTGTTGCGAAGCGTGCGGATACTGATGGAAAGCACCTTTGCCGCCTGAGTACGGTTGCCGCCCGTCTTGCGCAGAGTCTCGTAGATGAGCTTTCGCTCGACCTCTTTCATCGACATGCCAACGGCGATACCCATTCCGCCGCCATTGGCGCCTGGCTGTGAAATCGCCCGCCCCTTGGCCTTCCTGGCCGCGGTGGAGTGCTCGGATTTTCCATCGACCGAGGACACGTGCCCCATCAGGAGGTGCTGTGGCTGGATCTGCTTTCCGTCGCACAGCAGCAGCGCCCGCTCCATCACGTTTTCCAGTTCCCGCACGTTGCCGCGCCAGTTGTAATGACACAGCACTTCCATGGATTCGGCGGAAATGGCGAGGGGATCGCGGGCGTTCTTGATCGCGTGCATTTTCACGAAGTAGTCGGCCAGCAACGGAATATCCCCCTTGCGCTCCCGCAGCGGCGGCAGCTTGAGGGGGATCACATTCAATCGGTAATACAAATCCTCGCGGAACTTGCCCTCCTCCAGTAGGCTGAACAGATCGCGATTGGTGGTGGCGATGACCCGCACGTCCACCGGAATCGGCTCCTTGCCCCCAATGCGGTCCACCTCGTACTCCTGCAGAACGCGCAGCAGCTTGACCTGCAGGGGAAGGGCCATCTCACTGATCTCGTCCAGCAGAATCGTTCCGCCATGCGCCTGTTCGAACCGTCCCTTGTGATCCTGTATGGCGCCCGTGAAAGAGCCTTTGCGATGCCCGAACAGCTCGCTCTCCAGCAGCGTTTCGGGCAACGCCGCGCAATTCACCGCGACAAAAGGGCCTTCCGCGCGGTCCGAGCGCACATGAATAAAGCGCGCCAGCAATTCCTTGCCCGTTCCGCTCTCGCTTTGAATCAGCACGGTGGCTTTGCTGCGGGCGATGTTTGCCGAGACCCCCAATAGCTGCTGCATCTGTTGGTCGGCCGTTATCATTTCCTTGGACTCCGCCCGCTCGGACGGGGCGCGCTTCTCTGCCGCGGCACGCCGGGCAGTGGGCGCGGCGCGTTCGTCCCTGCTCAGATTGAGCGCACGATCCACCTTGAAGGTGAATACGTCGGACTTGAAAGGCTTCTGGATATACTCGAAGGCGCCTTGCTTCATTGCCTCGATGGCGGTCTCGATGGTGGCGTAGGCGGTGACCATCAGCACCGGCATTTCCGGCTTGAGGGCTTTGATATCCTTCAATAGCTCCAGGCCGCTGCGCTTGGGCATGGTCATGTCGGTAACGACCATCGAGTACTGGTTCTTCTTGAACTTATTGAGCGCATCGATGGCATTGTGTGATGCCTCCACCGGATACCCGCAATGTTTGAGGGTCTCCGACATGGCTATGCGCATCTCCACCTCATCGTCCACGATCAGTATTGGGTGCATTTGCTCACTCTCCTGGTTCGCATCCATGCAATATCCAATTCTTGCCTATACTCTTCTGAAGCACCGCGGGCCGTCCACACCTCTACGCTGAAACCAATGGAAACATGAAGATGAACCGAGTGCCCTCGTCGATCACGCTTTCCACATCGATGGTCGCGCGATGGGCTTCGACGATGTTGTGCACAATGGCCAAGCCCAATCCGGTGCCCCTGGATCGCGTCGAGAAGAAGGGATCGAAGATCTTCTTTTGCAGTTCGCTGGGTATGCCGGGCCCGGTATCGGCAAACTCCACCTCCAACACATCGAGTGAATTGTCCGCCTTGGGCGAAACATCCCCGAAGCGCTTGAGCTGCTTTTGCTTGCCCAGCTTGCGCACACGGGAGGAAAGGGTCACCACGCCGCCTTCCGGCATGGCCTGCACCGCGTTGAGCAGCAGATTGTGAAAGACCTGGCGCAACAGATCCTCGTCACCGAGCACCCACTGAGTGCCCGGCGCCAGGTCGAATCCAATGGACACACCGTTCTGCTGGGCCATGTAGCGGGAGAACTCCCCGATTTCGCGAAGCAGCGGGTGCAAGTCCAGCCTTGTCAGGTTGACAGGGCGGGGCTTGGTATACTCCAGCACGTTGGAAATGATGTGATTCATGCTGGCAATGCCGGAGGAAATGTGATTCATCAGCGCTGACTTCTCGTCGACCTCCGGCAAATCCTTTTTCACGAGCGAGGCGAACAGTTCGATACTGCCGAGGGGATTGCGAATCTCGTGAGCGATGGTGGCAGCCATCTCGCCCATGGCGGTAAAACGATTGCGCCGTTCGGCTTGTTCCTCCAGATGCTTGAGCAAGGTGACGTCCTGGACATTGAGAATATAGCCCAGCGGCCGGCCATCGCCCATCATCGGAGTGAGGGATACTTGCATCTGCAATGTCTCCCCATCCGGCCGATGATAGGTGATCGGCTCCTCCGCGTCGAAACCCGCTGCGAACTTTTTCCCGCCGCCGGCCGCGGAAAACACCTGGGCGCACATCACCTCGTTGACACTGCGCCCGACCAGCGCTTCGGCTCGCGCCCCGATCATGGTCAGACCGGCGCGATTGACCGAGGTGACGGCCCCATTGAGGTCGGTGACGAACACCCCGACGGGCAAACTTTCAAAGATATTGGACAGGTAGTTTTTGACATTTTCCCTTTCCGCCAAATTGCTTTCCAGTTCCCGATTTTTTTCCTCCAGCTCCAAATTCAGTTCCGCCACCTTTTGTTGGAGCCATTTATGGGACTCCTGAAGCTTTTCGGCTGCCTGAGTGAAGGCCGCGAATCCTTGCTCCAGCAGGACGTTTTTCTGCTCCAACTCCATTTCCAGCGCCTTGATCTGGGCCTGCACCGCCATCGAATCCTCCTGAGGCGGCATGGCGCGGGCGGAGCGGGCGGCCTTGGTCTTCATTGCTTCAGATATTCCTGGTAATCGAGCTTGGTTGCCAGGTCGCGCTGATTTTCCTTGGCCAGCGGCTCCCACAGCTCTCCCGGTCGCACCTTGGCGAGTTCGACGAGCGTGTTGAACGCCTCCAGGGCTTTCTGGTCGTCTCCCAAGCGGCGATAGATCAAGCCCATCTGGTATCTTGCCCAGGGCGCCCGATCGTGCTCCCCGTAGAGTGTAATGGCCTGCTCGTATGCCGCGATCGCCTCGCGGTCCTGGCCCAGCTCGAAGCGCATGTCCGCCGTGAAGAACTGGCTGAGCTCGACGAAGTCGGGCACGGAAGGTCCTTGAATGGGATGATGGAAATTGGCCACCGCGGCGGCAAAGCTGTCCAGCGCCTCCTTGTATCGTCCCAGTTCCTTGTAAATCTGTCCCAACTCGAAATATGCCTCCGTGATCGCCTCGCCGAGCAGCGGATCTCTGGACCTTTCGAATTCGCGCACCAGGATGCGGTAGGCGTTGAGGGCGTCTTCATAACGCCGGCCGGCGAAGTAGAGCTTACCCAGCAGCATGCGGGCGTCGGTCAGGTAGACGTCCTTTGGATGATCCTGGATAAACTTCAGCAATGTCGATTCCGCATTGCCCAGATCGTCCTTTTCCAGGTATGCCGACGCTTTCTGGAGTTCCACGAGCGTGGTGGTGGAGTCGCTGCCGCGTCGTAAAATCTCATCGTAAAGGCCGATCGCCTCATCGTACAGCCCCAACTGCTGATAGGACTTGGCCGCCTGAAACAGCGTGAACGGAAAGCGGAACCGCGAAAAGTAGCGGTCCCGATAGCGGGTGTAAATCTTCGCCACTTCCCAGTATTGCTCGCCCGCGAAGGATCTTTGCACCAGCGCCTTGAGATTTTCCTCGATGTTGTCCCGGGTCAGGTTTTTGCGGGTAAACGGGCCTTCGGGGTGATCCTGCACCAGCTTTTCCAGTGTGTCGATGGCCGGCTGGTGCTGCCCGTGCAGGGTGAGCGTGAGCGCTTTGCGCAACAGGGCCTCCTGCAGCACCATCGTGCCCTCGCCCTCGGAAACGATCTCATCGTACAGCGCGATGGCCTCCTTGTAGTCTTCCCCGACCGGACGGCTGCCGAGCACGTTGGCGATCCGCAGCTTGCCCCGCAGCCGGATTTCCAGCGGGGCATTGACGATGATCTGGCGGTAGACTTCCAGCGCTTCATTTTCCTTGCCTTCTTCGCGCAGAAAGTCCCCCAGCCGCAATCCGACCAGTTTGGTGTAGTTTTTGCCCGGGTAGCCCTCCAGCAGGGTGCGGTACAGGATGCGCGCCACATCGAATTCGGCATTCTCGTAGTAGGTTTCCCCCATGTGGAAGATCAACAGCGGCTGATCGTCCGCATAGTCCGGGCTGATCCTGCGGCCTTTGTCGAACCCGGATTTGGCATCCACGAAGCGCTTGAGGTTGAAATACGCGTCTCCCAGATGATAGTGGGCCGGACCTTCCAACTGCGGGTCACCCTCACTGGACAAAAATCGGCGAAAGGACGCGACGGCCTCCTCGTAACGCCTCAGCCTGAGAAAATTCAAGCCCTGGAAATGATACGAGTCGGGAGTATAGGGGAAGTTGTCGGGAAAGCGCTCCTGTAAAATCTGGTAGTGGACGTTGGACTCGAAGTTGAATCTCATCCGCTGGTAGGCACGCCCGATCCGAAAGAGGGAGCTGGCGATCAGCTCCGTCTCGTAACCGATGGTCTCCGCGGCCCGAATGGCCGATTGATAGGTGATGATCACGTCATGATAGTTGCCGGCGTCCGCCACCACGTTGCGCTCGTACTGAGAATCGGCCGCGCGAAAATACGCCCGCACACCCAGCAGGCTGTCCGGAACCGAATCGAACACGCGCAGGAAGAGCAGGTTGGCGCGGTTGAAGTTGCCCGCCCGGAATTCCCGTTCCGCCAACAGGTAATTGGCCGTGATGAGCGGGTTGTCTTCCCGCTCCAGCAGGATATCCAGTGGGATCTCCCGCGAGGCCG
>JACZVE010000395.1 GCA_022572825.1 SAR324 cluster bacterium | reverse complement strand
CGTCCCTGGCCAGCAATTCGACCAGCCCGGCTTTGATGGCCCTCACCAGCCCGGCACCCTGAAAGATCAGGCCGCTGTATAGCTGCACCAGCGAGGCACCCGCCTGGATGAAGGCGTAGGCCTCCGCCGCGCTGGCAATTCCGCCCACGCCCACCAGCGGCAACCGCCCTTCGCTGAGCCGGTACAGGGCCGCCACGGTGGCGAGCGCCTGGGCGTGCAACGGCCGTCCGCTCAGGCCGCCGGCCTGTTCGCGCAAGGCATCGCGCAGCCCGTTGCGGGCGACGGTGGTGTTGGTGGCGATCAGCCCATCATACCCGGCCTCCAACGCCACCTCCACGACATCCGCCAACCCGTGCTCGTCCAGGTCCGGCGCGACCTTGATCAAAAGCGGCACGCGCGCCCGTCCTTGCTTCACCAGGCGTTCGCGCTCCAGCGCGAGGGCGCCGGCGACGGCCGCCAGCGAAGCGCGCCTCTGCAGATCGCGCAGCCCTGGGGTGTTGGGCGAGCTGACGTTGAGCACCAGGTAGTCCGCCGCCTCATAAACGGTGCGCATGGCTGCCAGGTAATCGTCCTGCGCCCGATCCATAGGCGTGTCGCGGTTCTTGCCCACGTTCACGCCCACCACGCAGCCGGGCAGCCGGGCCTTCGCCGCCTCCACGCGGCTCGCCAGGGCCGCAGCGCCCTCATTGTTGAAGCCCATGCGGTTGATGAGTGCCTGCTCTTCGGGCAGCCGGAACAGCCGTGGGCGGGGGTTCCCGGCTTGCGCCCGCGGCGTGACCGTGCCCACCTCCACGAATCCGAAGCCCAGCCCCAGCAGCGGCGCCAGCGCCACCCCGTCCTTGTCGAAGCCGGCGGCCAGTCCCACCGGGTTGGCCAGCTCCCGCTCCCACAACCGTACGTGCAATGCCGGGTGATCGTAGGCGAACAAGGCCCGTTGCGCTGCCCGGATACCCGGCAGTCGTGCCCCCCAGACCGCCGCCGCCATCACCAGGGCATGCGCCGTCTCCGGCGGCAGGGCGAACAGCAGGGGTTTGAGGAGGGGATAGCACCGCATCTGTCGTAACATAGAGGGCCGGGCGCCACCGGCGGCAGCGTACGCGACCCGCGGAGGCCCGCGCCGGTTATCGTCACCCGGTCGCGCTCACCGCCATGCACCGCGTCCGGACACGCAGCGGGCCTGTCCCGTCATGGTCCGGGCTCTCCCTCGCCTTCCACCAACTCCACGTAGCCACGCTCCAGCCGGCCGCGTTGCGCCTCGTAATCGACGCGGGAGATCTTGCCCGCGCGAAAGGCCTGCTCCAGTTCGCTGAGCGCTTCCAACAGGGAATCCCGCTCGCTGAACGACTCGTCGGGCAATTCGGGCAGAGCGTAGGGCTCCAGCCGGTGAAAGAGCAGGGGGTAGCTGATTACCGCCGCCGCGACCAACAGCACCAGCGCGATCACCCCCAACATCCACATGGCGCTAAATCTGCTCCTCGAAGCGGCGCAGGTCACGGTCGATACGCGCGCGCTGCTCGGCGGTCAGCTGTGCGGCCGGCTCCCCCTGCGTGGCGTCCCTCGCCCCACGGCTGCCGCGCAGGAGCTTGTAGCCGATCAGACCACCCGCGAAAACCATGGCCGCGCCGGGCAGCACCCACAGCACCAGGCCCAGCCCCTCCTTTTTCGGTGCGCGCAGGATCCACTCGCCATAGCGCGAGACGAAGAATGCCAGGATGGCCTGCTCCGATTGGCCCTCCCGCACCATGCGGCGTACCTTGTCGCGAATTTGGCGGGAAAAGGCCGCCGCGGAATCCTTGACGGAGATCCCCTGGCAGGTCGGGCAGCGGAGCTGAACGGTGATCGCCTGCACTTTCTCCTCCAGCTCGCGCTCGCCGAGGGCCATGACGGGCGCGCCCGCCAGCCCCAGGTAAAAGCTCAGCGCCAGCCAGGGCAAGATCCAGTGTGAGGGCGGCGGCGGGCGGCGGATGGCGTTCATTGCGTAGCCTTCGCGGTATCCAGCATGCCGGTTACCTGATTTTCGATCACCTCCGCGGTGAGCGCTCCGATCTGTTTGTGGCGGACGACGCCGTCCGCGCCCACGAAGAACGACTCCGGCACGCCATACAGCCCATAGTTGAGCGAGATGTCGCCCTCGGCCGTGTCCAGCGCCAGGAAGTAGGTCTTGCCGAAGCGGCGGGCGAATTTGCGTGCGGCATCCGGCGTATCCTGCACGGCGATACCGATGACCCGGAAACGCTCCGCGCTGGCGCCCCAGCGGCGATGGGCCGCTTCCAGCAGCCGCGCCTCGTCGCGGCAGGCAACGCACCAGGACGCCCAGAAGTTGAGCAGAAAGGGCGTGCCCTTCAGATCGGCCAGGCCGAGACGCTCTCCGCTGTTGAGCTCGGTCAGGGCGAAGGCCAGCGCGGGCCGACCCACCAGGGGCGAGGGAACGATCTTGGGATCGGTTGTGAACGCGAACGCGAACAGGCCCGTCAGCGCCCCGATGGCCGCCATGACCGTCCAGAATTGCCACGATCTCAGCATCGCGCCATCCGGTTCATGCGGTCAAGCATGGTCATACCATCTGCCGGGCGGCGGGCCATAGGCTGGCGGCGCCCAAACCCTACGCATAGCCCAGCCGGCTTGCCGGAACCGTGGCGGGCAGGCGGCGCGGCTTGTAGAAGATGGCGATGGCCGTTCCCAGCGTGATGAAGGGAAAGGCGAACCAGACTACCATCACCAGCGGATTGATCAGCGCGCGGATCGTGATCGTCCCGTCAGGATTTTCCGAGGCCAGCACCAGGTACAGATCCTCGCCGATGGTGCGATGGATGGCGACTTCGGTGAGCGGGTCGGGCTGCGTGGGGTAAAAGCTGCGGGCCGGCTTCAGCACCTCCACCAGCGCGTCGTCCTTGTAGACCTCGATCTCCGCCAGACGCAAGGTGGCATTGCCCGCACGCTCGCTGCGGAGTTCGGTGAACAGCAAGCTGTAGCCGCCCACCGTCGCGGGCCGCCCGGGTGTGAGCGTCACGTTGTATTCCTGGTTGAACCAGTTGCCGGCCAGGCCCACCATCAGCCACACCACGCCCAGGTGAATCAGCGCGCCGCCCCAGCGCTGCTGATTGCGCGCCACGGCGGCGCCCATGGCGCGCAGCCAGCCGGACTGCTGCTGCCTGATGCGCACGCGCACGGCAC
>JACZVE010000394.1 GCA_022572825.1 SAR324 cluster bacterium | reverse complement strand
AGGAGCTCCTCGCCGCGGGGTGTGAGGCGCGCCTCTTGACCGGCGGCATGGACGGTTGGCGCGCCGGCGGTGGAGCGACCGTGCCCCATCTGCGCGCTGTGAGAGAGCTTCCCTGGGCCGGCCTACCCCTGCTCCTTGCAGTAGCGGGCCACCCGCTCGTGGGTGGCGAACCATACGCCGCCGGTGGCCTGCATGCAGCGGTGGGACGGGAGGCGGAGGCGCGCGCCGCAGCCGGAAAACTGCGCGAACAGGACCCCCCGTTTCCATCGAATCCCTGATTGACGCAATAAAAAGAGTTCCGCTCAAAGACCTGTCCTTTCTGGAGCACCATGCTCAACTGCTGCGCAAGGCCGGGCTGCCGGAATTGCGTCCATGCTAGCGGCTTTGCCGCAAAAACGCCCGCTATCTCGCGTTACCCGCTGCGATTCGCGCATTTCCCCATTGCCTGTCGCGCGGCGATTCGCCCGGAGGGTTTTGGCGGGAATAATCATGGGCAGCAAATATTTAGAATAATTGCGCACCTTGCCGGCTCCAGCCCCGCTCCCTCCGTTTGCAATCCGCCTCTTCTCCACATATTATCGGGTTTCATACGCTTTCCCCGACCCCCGTCGATTGCGCTGTTGTATAGTTTTGCTGAATCGCCATGGCTTACGACCTGCCCTCGCTGAACGGACTGCGCGCCTTCGAGGCCGCTGCGCGCAACGGGAGCGTCAAGGACGCGGCGGGGGAGCTGTATGTCACACCCGGAGCGGTCAGCCAGCAGATCAAAACGCTGGAGGACGCCCTGGGCACGCCCTTGTTCCGCCGCGTCAACCGCGGGCTGCAGCTCAACGAGGCCGGTGCCGCCCTATACCCGGTGCTGCGGGAATCCTTCCAGAGTATGGCCGGCGCGCTGGACCGGCTGAAGATGCGCGGGCAGGCAGGCCCGTTGACCGTCAGCGTGATGCCCTCATTTGCCCTGAAGTGGCTCGTGCCGCGGCTGGGCCGGTTCCGCGAGCGCCATCCGGAGATCGACGTGCGCCTCAGCGCATCCATGCACCTGGTGGAATTCGGCCGGGAGGATGTGGACATCGGTATCCGTATTGGACAGGGCAATTACCCCGGCCTGCGCAGCCACTTGCTGATGCGCGAAAAACTGTACGTCATCTGCAGCCCCAAGTTGCTGGACGGACACCCTCCTCTCCGCAGGCCGGAACACCTGCGCCATCACACCCTGCTACACGATGAGTCTCCCCGGCAATGGCAGTTGTGCCTGAAATTGCACGGCATTGAGGGCCTGGACGCCAGCCGGGGCCCTGTCTTCAACGACGCCGCCATGGTGGTGGAGGCGGCGATCAAGGGACAGGGCGTCGCTCTTGCCCGTGGGGAGCTGGTCACGCAGGATCTGGCCGAGGGACGCCTCGTCCAGCCTTTCGACCTCAGCATGCCCAATGATTTCGCCACCTATCTGGTATATCCCGAGGCGGTGGCGGACTGGCCGAAAGTGGCCGCCTTTCGCGACTGGATCATCGCCGAGGCCGAAGGGGAGAAGCAGCGGCGCTCCGAGGGAACGCGGCAGGCCGGCGGCGACGATGGCGCCTTCTCGGGCGCCCACGGCACGGAGACTGCTCAGCCGTAGCGCAGGCCATCCACCGGTTTCAGCGCGGTGGCCTTGCGGGCGGGGAAGACGGTCGCCACCACGCACGCGACGAGGGTGGCCAGCACCACCCACGCCAAATCCCCGGCCGCCACCTGCACGGGCACGCGGTCGCTGCCGGGATACACGCCGGGCGGTATGGAGAAGATGGGAAAGGTATCCAGCACCCAGCACACGCCCAAGCCCAGCCCCAGTCCCAGCAGGGTGCCCGTCATGCCGATCAGCACACCCTGGGCCAGAAAGATGCGGAAGATACTGCGATCACGGGCCCCCAGCGATTTGAGAATTGCGATCTCGCGCGTTTTTTCGGCCACCAGCATTACCAGCGCGCTGATCATGCCGAAAAAGGCCAGCACCACGATCAGCATCAGCACCAGGAACAGCATCGTCTTCTGCACCTGAATCACACGGAACAGACCGCGGTTGCTCTCCAGCCAGCTGTACACGTAGGCGGACCAGTCCTGACGGCGCACTTCGCCCCGCAGCCACTCGGCGGCCGTCGACGCGTGGAGCGGGTCGGTCAGCCGGATACTGACCGCCCGCAGGTGCGTTTGGCCGGGAAAGATCGCGTCCACCTGCTCCACGTCCATCAGCACGACCAACTCGTCGAAGGCGACTATCCCGGTGTCGAAGTAGCCGATCACCTCCAGCCGGGTCTGCATGGGGTAGGGACTGAATCCTTCTCCTTCCCGCGGGAATCGCAGCGGCACCAACCGGTCTCCCAGTTCAGCGGCGAGCTTGGCCGCCAGCAGCCGGCTGATCAGCACGGGCGCAACGCCGGTCTGCCGCCGCACGCTCAGGCTTAGCAACAGACGCTTGGCGCGCTCCGATCGCTGCGCGGCGGGCAGGTCGCCCCATGCCGGGCTGCCGTCGTCCAGGAACGCGAGCAGATCGGGCACGTTGGTCTCCACGGCGGGATCGATGGCCCGCACCAGCACACCGCGCACTTCGCCCTCGCCGCTGCGCGGCCCGGAGAGGAGCGTCTCGTGCAGGACGTACTGCGAGATGGTGTCGGGTGCCAGGCGTTGCCGCAGTGCCGGCAAGAGCTCTTCGCGCGGCGGCAACCCGTCCCGTGCGAACGGAATCAGCGAAACGTGCGGCAACGCGCCCGCCATGGCGCGCACCAGGTTGGCGTGATAGCCGTTCATCACGGACATCGCCACGACCAGCGCGGCCACGCCCAGACTGACACCGCCGATCGCCGTGCAGGTGATGAAGGAGATGGCCCCTTCGGCCCGCCGCGAGCGAAAATAGCGCAGACTGATGGCCGATTCGAAACGCAAGGTTCAATGCCTCTGTCAAAGGTACTCACTAACTTACTACAAGCGGGCTCAAAATTGGGCTGATAAAGTCCTTGAGTGCTGAAACGCTCGCCGGCTCGCGTTTCTTACTTGCGATCTGCGCCTTTCCCCCCAACAACCCCGGCTGCGCTCGGCAATCCGGGCCATTGCCGGAGCCGTCTCGCCTTTAGGGCAGCCGGGAATCGCCGCAATGCAGGGCGGCTGAGCGATGGGCCCCGCCCACACTGCGTGGGAAAGG
>JACZVE010000393.1 GCA_022572825.1 SAR324 cluster bacterium | reverse complement strand
GCCGCTCGTGCCGGCGCCGCCGACTTCGATTTCATTGACGAAGGTGACGTTGGCGTTGACATGGTTGGCGACGCCGAAAGTGAATTTGTCGGACACCATTTTTATCGCATCGACCACCGTATCGACGGTGGCGAGGTTTGCCGCCGTGGCCAGGGCCGCGTCGCCGATCGCCGTGTCGCACTCGGCGTTCACATCGGCGGCAGAGATGTCGTTCAGTGCGCTCACTTCCGTCGACAGCGCGTGCGCCTGCACTTCCTCGCCGAACGAGCCCACGCCCACATGGCCGGATTTGGCTTCGTCCCACACCGCATCGGCCACCGCCACCGCTGTGGGCGGGTGGAGCTCAACGCCCTGTGGGCCGCCTTGAGCGCGGGTTACGGTGCGCCCCTGCTCTCCGTGCGGCGATGCACGCTGCTCAGCAAGGGCAAGACCTGCGACCAGAAATGCCTGGACGAGGTGGATCTGTAAGACCAAGTTGCGTTCAAACAGAGCTTAATGCCCTCTGGCGTTAACCCCACCTCCGCACCGCTACGCGGCGCTTCCGCCTCGCGGTGTATTTAAGACACGAGAGGAGAGCTTTCCTCTGCGATCCATCGAACTCTCGGCGGTGCAAGTCCCCCTTCTTCGCGGGCAAATTGGGGGGATGGTGTTGAATCCAGACGCCCCTCTGACGAGATCGCTTTGTATTTCCGTAATCGGAATTTTCTGCAAGCAACCTGGAATCAGGCGAGAAAATCCAGCACCGCCTCGCTCACCGGGCCGGGGGCATCCAGATCGGCCAGGTGCCCGGCGCCGGGGATGATGCATACCTTGGTCTCGCCGCGAATGCCCGCGGCAAAGCGCTGGGCATAATCGGGGGGGATGACCTTATCCTCGCTGCCCCAGACGATCAGGGTCGCCTGCGTGATGCGGGGCAGGCGCTTTGCCAGCCGGGTATCGCCCAGCGGCCAGAGCATCCGCGCCGCGGCCTCGCCGGCCTTCACCTGCGCGATGTGCCACTCCACCTCGTCGGCGCCCTCGGGCGCCTCGGCGAGATCGCGGAAGGCGGCGGGGTGCGCGCACACCATATCGGCGAGCGTGCCCGGTTGCAGCGCGAAAATGTCGAGGACGGGCCGGGAAACGTCGAACAGTCCGAAGGGCGCGATCAATACCAGCCGCTTCACCATGGTGCGCCAGATGGCCGCCACTTCCGCCGCGAGGGCGCCGCCCGTGGAGACGCCGATCAGGTCGGCGCCTTCCAGGCCGGCGCCTGCCAGCAGTTCCTGTACCGCAATCGCCCAATCCAGCTGACAGTCCAGCTTGTCCTGTGGCGGGCCGCCCGGGTAGCCCGGCAGCGAAGGGACGATCACCCGGCGCCGCTGCGCGAGCAGGTCCAACAACGGCGGCCACTTGGTCAGCCCTCCCAGGCCGGCGAGAAATCCCAGCGGCTCACCGGCTCCCTTCTCCCAGACGCGGCAGGAGCCGCCATCGACCTGAAGCGTGGTTTCGGATGGAGCACTCATCCCGCCACCGCTTGCGGTGCCAGCCGGCGGGCCTTTTCCATCGGCTCGGGCCACCAGAGATCTTCCCACTCATCGTCGAACAGGCCGGTGAGCTGGGGCATCACCCGCTCGGTAAACAGCCTGGTATTGTACGTGGTGACCTGACGATCCATGTTGCCGAACTGCAGCAGGAGCATGAGATGGCCCACGTTCAGATCGAGGGCGACCTCGCGCAGTTGCTCGGCGACCTCGTCCGGGCTGCCGATGATCACGTATCCCCGCTCGATGATATCCTGCCAGGTGCGGGCCATGTTCTTGATGCTCCTCCTGTCCACCACCTGTGCGAGTTGGGAGGTGACCTTGGCGCGGATGGTGGCCTCGCTGGTGTATCCCGGCGGGGATGCGAAACGCGGATCGACGTTCAGGCAGCGATCGTAGAAGTACTCCGCCGGCTCGCGGTAGAGCTTCTCGGCTTCCTCACGGCTGTCGGCCACACCGACGAACTGCAGAAACCCGGCCCGGTAGGGATTGCGGTCCTTCCCCAGCCGCGCCATCTCATTCCAGTACCCCTGCAGCGTGGCCCGCCCGGCCTGGTAGCCGAAGTAGGAGAGATAGGAATACACATAGTCCATCCTGGCGCACCATTGCCACGTTTCCACCGAACCCCCACCGGGAATCCACACCGGCGGGTGCGGCTTTTGAATGGGCCGTGGCCAGATATTCACGTAGCGCTGCTGATTGAACCTTCCGTTGAAGGCGAAAGGCTCTTGCGTAGTCCAGGCCTTGATGACCAGGTCATGGGCTTCCAGGTAGCGCTCGCGCAACGTGCTGGGATTGGTACCGTAGGCGTAGCAGGTGTCCATGGGCGTGCCGACGGGAAATCCCGCGATCAGGCGGCCCCCCGAAATGCAATCGATCATCGCCATTTCCTCGGCGACCCGGATCGGGGGGTTGTAGAGGGCCAGCGAGTTGCCCATCACGCAGATCGCGGCATCATCCGTGCGGCGGGCCAGGGAGGTGGCGATAAGGTTGGGCGAGGGCATGAGCCCGTAGCCGTTGGAATGGTGCTCGTTGACGCATATTCCGTCGAATCCGCACTCGGCGGCGAATTCCAGCTCGTCCATGAACTCGTTGTACATCCCGTGCGCCCGCTGCGGATCGAACAGCTTGGAGTCGATGTCGACCCAGATGGACGGGTGGTGCTCGCGAAAGTCGGCGGGAAGTTCCGTATAGGGCATCAAGTGAAAGAACAGCAGTTTCATGAAACCCCTCCTGTCATCATCCGCGCAGGGTATGGCGTGGGAGACTCACCACCATCGGGCGATGCGCCCATGTCCGCTGGATATATCACGGCCGCGGCGTCCAGGTCGAATCCATCGTGGCGGGGCGATAGCAAATCTATGCCCGCCGGTTTAGGTTTAATACGGTTCACTTAGGGGTTGTGATTTAATGCCTCCGGCAGGTTGGGGGCTGAATCGCTGGCGAGTCGCACGATTCTCCCTTGCGAGTCGCGCGTTTCTCCCCCAACACCCCCAGCAGGGAAGCAGCGCGCGACTCGCAAGCGCTGCCGCCCCCTGCACCCCGGAAAAGTGCTATATAAACAACTTACTAAGAATTACGATGAAATATCTCAACCTCAGTATTCGGGGGGCGCGGGGGGACTAGTTCCCCCGCATTTGCTTTTCTTCGGATAAATCAC
>JACZVE010000046.1 GCA_022572825.1 SAR324 cluster bacterium | reverse complement strand
CCATAGCCAATGCCCATCATGCCGGGCCCCATTCTCCAGCCCATCCCAGGGCCAAATTCCATCATGCCGGGCCCATGGCCCATGCCCATCATGCCGGGGCCCATTCTCCAGCCCATCTCCGGGCCAAATTCCATCATGCCGCGATCGACGCGTGAATAAGGCCATTGGTAAGTCCTGTGTCCGTCGGCGGATGCCAGATAAAAGATGCCCATTCCCGCCAAAAGCACCAGCAGCAAAACAATCGTTCGTTTCATTTGAAGATCTCCCTGTCCGGGCGGTGAAATTGAAGGCCGCTAGGCGAGGGGACTCAGCAACCCGCCCGTGAACAGCCAGTAGTAGACGATGTAGGAGCCGGCCAATATGAGAAAGGCCGCGGTTACGTGATGGAGGTAGGGCATGACCTTGCGAATTCTCCCGACGATCAGGCCTTCCTTGAACAGGGCCACACCCCGCGTGAGCACCAGCATCACCAGCCCCAACCATTTGCCGAATTGAGCGCAAATGGCCTTCCATCCGGGCCAGACGATCAACCAACGCCTTCGAAGAAACCTCGTCGAGGCAAGACTGCTCGACATCCGATCGGATGACGTTCCTTTCATTATGCTAACTGACTCCCATAGGCTGTCTCCTGCTCAACCATTCTGCATCCCCCCCGGGGGGATATCAAGAATTTTATCGAGGAGATTTGAGCGGCGCATGCTCATCGGCGGGGCCAGCCGCCCCACCTACCACTGGAAATCGGCGAACATCTGCTCCAGGACGGCCTGGGACTCCTCCAGGGAGGCCCGCTGCTCGACGGGCTGCTTGAGGTAGGCGATCATGGCCTCGATCTTGTCCAGGGCATAGTCGATGCGCGGATTGCTGCCCCGCACGTAGGCCCCGATGTTGATGAGGTCTTCGGCTTCCTGGTAGGTGGCCAGCGTGGCCACGAAGGCCTGGGCGTCGCGCTGGTGCTGGGTGGGCACCACGTCCGTCATTACCCGGCTGGTGGAGTCCAGCACGTCGACGGCGGGGTACTGGCCCCGCGAGGCCAGCTCCCGGCGCAGCACCACGTGCCCGTCCACTATGGAGCGCACCGCGTCCGCGATCGGATCGGCGGGATCGTCCCCTTCCACCAGTACGGAGTAAAAGGCCGTGATGGTGCCCTCCGAATCGGAGCGGCCCGTGCGCTCCAATAGCTTGGGTAGGGTGGCGAACACCGATGGCGGGTAGCCCTTGGTGGTGGGCGGCTCGCCCGCCGCCAGTCCGATCTCCCGCTGGGCCATGGCAAAGCGCGTGATGGAATCCATCATGAACAGCACGTTCTTGCCCTCATCGCGGAAGAACTCCGCGATGGTCGTGGCAAGGTAGGCGGCCCGCGTGCGGATGAGCGGGGGCTGGTCCGAGGTCGCCACCACCAGCACTGAGCGCTCAAGCCCCTCCGCACCCAGCTCGCGCTCGATAAATTCCACCGTCTCGCGGCCCCGCTCGCCGATCATGGCGATCACGTTGACGTCCGCGGTGGTGTGACGCGCCATCATGCCGATCAGCACCGACTTGCCCACGCCCGAGCCCGACATGATTCCCACCCGCTGACCCTGGCCGCAGGTGAGCAGACCGTTTATGGAGCGCACGCCGACGTCGATTGGTTGTTGGATGCGGCGGCGGTGGAGGGGGTTGATAGGCTCCCGGTACAGGGGCACCTCGTGGGAGCAGAGGATCTCCCCCAGCTGATCGATGGGTTTGCCCAGCCCGTTGAGCACGCGGCCCAACAGCTCGTTGCCCACCTGCACCGTCGGTGGGCGCACCTCCGGGATGATGCGGCAGTGCGGTCCGATATCCGGCATCTGCTCCAGCGCCATCAGCAGCACCCGGTCGTGACTGAAGCCGATCACCTCCCCCATCGCCCGTTGGCCGGTTTCCGGATTGTAAATCGTGCACAGACCGCCCACAGCGCAGCCCGGGTTGTAGGCCTCGATGATCTGGCTGACCTGCTGGATCACCTTGCCCTGTCGCCGGATGAGGGGGGTCTGGCGGATCAGATTCTCGTAGGCGGCCAGATTGGGGAGGTGCTTGGGGTACAGGGGTTGCTTAGCTTGCATCGCTGGTTGCTTCGGTTCGGCCGTCCGCCTCGCGTCCCTTGGACGGCGCTGCTTCGGAGCCACTCGTCCCGCGGGCTCCGGTGCCCCCCCTGGCGGGCGCAGTGGCCCTTGCGCCCGGTCGGGCCTGAGTCAGCGCGGCCTCCCGCTCCGAGAGGGTCTGATTGAGGAGGCGTTCCAGGTGATAGAACTGGCTTTCGAAGGTGAGGTCTATCATTTCGCGGTCCGTTTCGATGAGCACGTTTCCTGGCGGCAGATCGGGCTTGGCGCGCAGGGTGAGCGCCTGATCCTCGTCCAAAAACCGCTCCAGGGAAGGCCGGGCTGCACTCACGAATCGGTAGTCGTCCGGATTCAGCCATACCCGGAAAGTCCCCTTGCCCTGCAGTTTGGCCAGCGTACTGGCCATCAGCTTGAGCACGGCTTGTTTGTTGATCTTCAGCTCGGTGTGCAGAATCTTCTTGGCGATCAGCAAGGCCAGCCGGATACCGTCTTTTTCCGTATAGAATGCGACCCGCCGGCGGAACTGCTGCAACTCTGCAAGGATGGATTCCAGCCGCTCCAGGTATCCGCCCGCTTCCTCATAGCGCCGGGCCAGGCCTTCTTCCTGACCCGCCTTAAAGCCTTCCTGGTGGGCCTGCTGACGTATCTCCTCCAGTTGCCCTTTGGCCTCGGCCATGACTCCTTCCGCTTCGGCTTCGGCCGCCCTTTTGACCTGCTCGGCTTCCTCGTAGCGCTTTTCCGCTTGCTGGTTCAGGGCGTCGACCTCGCTGCGCAACTGCTGGACGTATAGCTGGGCCTCCTCGCGGATGCTGTTCGCGTAGCTTTCCGCGTTGGTGAGCAGCGTGTTTTCCCGTTGGAACTTGATGGAGGCAAAATCTGTCTGCTCGGCTTCTTCCTGGGGGCGCCCTTCGAAGGAGGCGGTGGACTCCGCCTGCCCTGCGCTCCCCTGCTCGAATGCTGCATCGACCGGGGGAAGTTGCGCCCGCGGTTGGGAACGCGCCGCGTCGGGCCCATCGAAGCTTTCAGGCTGATAGATCCGATAGGCCCCCTCGCGGTGATCCTTGTCCTGCAGGCCTCGCCCTTCCATCGCAATGGCTCCTTTTCGACCGCGCCTTCAGCCGCCCTCGTTAGCGTTTCTCGCGCAGCCAGGAACGCACCAGGGAGGCGGTCGCGAGCGGATCGCTGCGCGCGATCTCGAGGATGCGATCACGCGGCGGCAAGCCCACCTCGCGCTCGGTGGGAATCTCCAGCTCCTCGCCTTCCAGCTCCCCGATGGTGGCGGGCAAGCCCATCAGCAAATCCAGGTCTTCAGGCGTCTGGCTGAGGCGCTGCACCATCGGCCGGATTACGAACAGAATCATCGCGAGCAACAACACGCCCAGGAACGTGTAGCGCAGGATATCCAGGAAGAACTGCCGGTTGCGCTGCGTCCGCTCGATCTGGCGGCTCACGTCCTGCTCCAGCGCCTGAATAAAGCGGATGTTGACCACCTCCAGCGTGTCGCCCCGTTTCTCGTTGAAGCCCACCGCGGCCCTCACCAGGCGCTCGATTTCCTTCTTCTCCTCCGTCGTCCATTCCTCCCACTGCGTGGTGAGGATGCGCCCGGTATCCGGATCGGTGATGGGCTTGTACTTGCCGTCGATCAACACCGATACGTTGAGGTGCTCGATGCGGCCCATCGCGGGCTCGGTGACGACGCGCTTGACGCTGGTCTCGAAGTTGCGCACCTCGTTGGTCTTTGAAATCTGCGAGACGTTCGCCACCTCGCTGGCGCCGGCCTGGGTTTCGGGCAGGTTGGATAGCACGCCGGGGATGCCCACCGGGATGGAGCGCGTGCCGGTGGATTGTTCCGTGGAGATCTGCTCGCTGCGCACCACCGTGGCGTCCGGGTCGAAGATTTCCTCGTTGGTGGTTATCTTGTCGAAGGACATCTCCACCGAAACGCTCGGCTTGACGCGCCCTTCGCCGACCACCGGCTCCAGTTGCGCGATGATCTTGGCCTCCAGCCGCTGCTCGAAAGCGCGCCGGAAGGCGAACTGGTCCTCGAAGCTGCCGCCGGCGTCATCGCGCTGGAGGGACCTGCTGAGCAGCTTGCCGGTTTGGTCCACCACCACCACGTTTTCCTTGACCATCCCTTCCACGCTATTGGCCACCAGATGCGCCACGGTCAACACCTGGCCGCGGGTAAAGGAAATACTCGGAGCCAGATCCATCACAACGGACGCCGTCGGTTTTTCCTCCTCTTCGATGAACAGGCTTTTCTTGGGTAGGGCCAGCGTCACCTTGGCCGAGCGCACGCCGCGAATCCTGGAGATCAGGCGCCCCAACTCGCCCTCCAGGGCCATGCGGAATTTCACATGCTGCTGAAACTCGGTCTCCCCGATGCCGGTTTGCCCTACGAACAGTTCCGCAAAGCCCAGCCCTCCACCCAATGTGATGCGCTCGCTCGCCAGCGCAAGCCGCGCCTCGTCCACGCGGTCGCTGGGCACCAGCAGGGAGCGGCCGCCCGGCCCAATCAGCACGGGGATCTGGGCATTGTCCAGCGCTTCCTTGACCAGCGCCGCGTCTTCGGTGCTGATGTTGCTGTACAGGGGCGTCCACGCCTCCCGGTTGGCCACGTAGATCAGTGCGGCCAATCCCAGCAACACCACGGCGATCACCGAGAACAGAACCGCTTTTTTTGCGAAGGTGAGGCTATCGAAGAAGGTTTGGAACTGCGCCGCGACGTCGCGCACCGTATTCGCGCTTTCCTCGGCCATGGCCTTTCAAACTCCCTCGAGAATCCATTCGTTGGCAATCACCGGCCATCGCATCCAGCGAATCGACCACCGCCGGTGATGAGTTTGTCATAGCCGCGGTATTGCAGGCAATAACGACCCGAACTTCCCTGTCGGTCGGGTCACCGGTTGCCCATCGCGCCGCACCGGTTGAACCTGTAGCAAAGCAAGAAACGTTCCCTGCCCGACGGGCAGGGCAACGCAAACAAAGGCGGGTAAGGCGAGCGGAATGCGGCTGCCGCACGCTGCAGGATTACAGCTGCATGCGCATCACTTCCTGATATGCGGCGGTCAGCTTGGAGCGCACTTGCAGCAATAGGCGAAGCGACAGGTCCGCCTTCTGCAGTGCGATCATCGTGCCGTGCACGTCCTTTTCCGGGGAGGTGGCGAATTCCTCCATCTTCAGGTCGGCAAGCCGCTGCAGGTCGTTGACCTCGTTGAACAAGCGGGCGAAGGTGTCGCCGATCCCTTCGGCCAGCGCCCGGCTGCCGCCGGCGGGTTGCGCGCCGCCAAGAATGGCGGCTGCAACGGGTTGTATCATCGAGGGATTCATAGCCATGGCGACCTCACCGTTTGTCCTGGGGTTTTTGCGATAGCAATTCATGCAGCTGGCGCAGATTGTCCCCGGCCTGCATCAGCTTGGTGAATCGTTCATTGGCCGCGCTGTGTTCTTCCCGGATGGAGGTAGTATCCTTGCGCGCGGCCTTGACGTCGGTGTTCTGGGCGACCTCGTTCATCTTCGAGACGGCGGACTCCAGCGCCTTGCTGAATTGCTGGCCGCCTGTCTGCGCCTTGCGAGACGGCCGATCGGTGGTGCTAGGTTCAACGACCGGCTTGACGTTGCCGAGGTTAATTTCCTTCATAGCGCCTCCCGTCGCGGACGATGGAATCCACTATCATGATCATCCTTGCATGCTGCGGGTGCGGCCGGCACACCCTTCGATGCTAACAACTGGCAGGGTCAATGCAAAGCACTGGCCGCGCGCATCTATGCCCGGCCGATCTCCAGGGCTTTGAGTGCCATGGCCTTGGTCGCGTTGAAGGCGGCCACGTTCGCCTCGTAGGAGCGGCTGGCCAACATCAGGTTGACCATTTCCTCCAGCGAATTGATGGCCGGCATCGCCACATATCCCTCCTCGTTCGCATCGGGATGGGAGGGCTCGTAACGCAGCACCGGCGGCCGCTTATCGATCGATACACCCAGCACTTTCACGTGAAGAGGGTCGTCCCGCTTTACCTGACTGCGCAGCTCCTGCTCAAAGGTACGTGGCGCCGGCAACGCCCCGAAGATCACGTCGCGGCGTCGGTAAGGGCCGCCCTCGGGGGTGCGGGTGGTCTGGGCATTGGCGATATTGGCCGCAATGATGTTCATCCGGAAGCGCTGGGCCGCCATACCGGACGAGCTGGTTGCCATGGCGCTAAGAAAATTCATTAGAACTCTCCTTCACGAATGCTGAGCCTGAGCTGGGAGAATTTATGCGCCACCATCTGCGCCAAGCCTTGATAGACCACTTGGTTCTCCGCCAACTTGACCATTTCCCGTTCCAGATCGACCGAGTTCTCGTCTAAATTTCCAACCGGGTTCGAGGTGCGGATGACCTGGGGCTTGACCAGGTGCAATGGCAATATTTGCCTGCCGTCGAAGTGCCGTGGGTCGGTGACGGTCAGCGGACCGGGAAGGTGCGCTTTCATTGCCTCGCCCAGCGCTTTTTCGAACACCAGGTCCTTGGCTTTGTAGCCCGGTGTTTCCATGTTGGCGATGTTGCCGCTGAGCAGCGCGTTGCGTTTGGCCCGGAAGTCGAGGGTCTTGTGCAAAAGCTGAACATGCTGGTCGAAAATGCCTCGCATGGTCCGTCCTTCCGCCGTAGGGCGGCTGATGGCTGATTGCGCGGATCGGGCAAGTTTTGCGCCGCGCGCCTGACTACCCCATCGGGTAGTGGGGCCTGCCCAGTATTCAATGCAAGGGTTCAATGCAAGGCACGGACCCTGCCGGGGGCCGCTCATCGCATTGGCCCGCCGAACGGGGCGAGTCAGGGGCGGATGGGCAGATACACCTTGTGAAAATTGGATATCAATGCCCCATTGACCTCCGACAGGCGGAGATCCAGCCGGATGTGGGGGCGGCGCAGCGAACCCCGCAGGGCTGCCGGCAGGTCGACAGTGCCCGACGCACCCGGCTCCAGGTACACCCAGGCGACCTCGGGAGGCTCTTGGAAGGTTCCGAACCACGCATCCAGGGAGACCGTCAGCAGCAGTGGGCGCTCCAACGGGTTGAACAGGCGCACACGCGCCAGACCCTGCAACCCGACGAGCGCCGGCACTTCCTCGGCGGCGGCCAGTAGCGACTCCTGGTGCAGTTGTCGTTCCTTCCCGTTCAGTCGCTTTGCGATGGCTTCTTCCAGGCGTTCCTTGCTGGAATGCGAAACACCGCGCAGAGAGCCGATCTTACGGATCACCCTGAGCGGCACTCCGTTCCGGTGATAGACACGGAACGACCAGGCCGACAGTATCCATGCGCCGCTATCCGGATCGGGTATCTCGGTAGGGGGGCGAGTCTGGATGAAGGAAAAATCCTCCACCACCGGCACCAGATCGTCACCCTGCCGCGCGGGATCGTATAGCGCCTGCAAGACGCCTTCTATCACGCGGCGCTCCCAGGCATCCGCGCTCGCTCCCCGCAGGGCCAGCAGCAGCGGGATGTCCTCGCTCTGCCCAAACTCGGACAGGCGGAAGACCAGGCGCCAACGCTCAGGCACCGGATCCTCCCGCTGCAGCGCATCCAGCAGTGCTGCTCTAGCCGCGATGGGGTCCGCGCGCAACGCGGTCGCTGCGTCCAGCCGCCCGTCGGGATCGGGCGCAACCAGATCCGCAATCACCTGCGGCAGCGCGGCGGCCGGCTCCGCCTGCTCCTTCGCGGCGAGGGCCATGGTTGGCCCCACGAGCAGCAGCATGGCCCAAATCAGCGCCGTGGCTGGTGGGCGGCGCGAAGACCCACCGGCAGCGGCGGTTCCAATCGCCGCGATCGCCGCAGAAGCGGCGCGCGATGCCAGTTTCCGGTACGCGTGGGGGGTTTGGAACAACAACCGCCGACAGAGGTAGTGGATCATTGGCGGTGGATCGTTGGCAGCGGATCGTCGGCAGCGCATCGTCGTGAATCCCGCGACCCGAACAATGGTGGTGCGGATGGCGCTTCCTTCCGTCAAATGAGCCGCATTCCGACTTTGATGCATTCTTAAACTGTGAAGTTCGTGCAAAATAGCAAGCGATGCGATCGGTTTTGATGATCTCGCTCAAACGTCACCCCGCCTGACCACTGAAAGCGGTTGCCAGAATGGCTGTAGCCGCGAGGAGTTCCATCCGCTTTTAGTGGTCAGGCCGCCCCTCTCCGAACTCGGAGAGAGGGTCGAGGGGTGAGGTTTTGCCAACTATCTCAATGCTATAAGCACCTTTCAATCCTGCGTAAGGGAGGATGCACAAATACTAAAAGGGTCGTGATTTAACGCCCCCGGCAGGTTGGGGGCTTCGCCCCCAACGGCCCCAGCAGGCAGCTTCGCCCCCCTGCACCCAGGGAAAGTGCTATATAAACAACTTACTATGAATTACGATGAGATCTCTCAACCTCAGTATTCGGGGGGCGCGGGGGGACTATTTCCCCCGCATTTGCTTTTCTTTGGATAAATCACAGCCCTTCTAAACGACGCGGCAGGCTGGATAGGCCGTATCGTCAGGCGCCCTTGCGACTGGGCGCGTGAGGCAAAGCCGCCGGTACCAAGACCCAATTTTGAGACCACTTGTGGTCCGGCGCAACTGGCGAGGCGACTCCTCCCGTGGCCGGAATACCGACCACGGGAGTAACTGGCTCAATCGCCTCTGGCCGTGGTGGGATCGATAATCCGCTTGACTTCCGTCACCTTGTTGGCGGGGAATCCGCTCTTTTCGGCATGTTTATGTATCAGGCCCTCGTTCTTCGCCAGATAGACACAAAAGATCTTATCGCCCGTAACATAGGAATGGTCCCACTGAATGTCCGGCCCCAACTCCGTCAGTACCTCATTGGATTTTTGTGCCGCCGCCTTGAATGCCTCGCGCTCGGCGTCACCGATTGCTGGCATTTCCCTCTCGATCAGGTATCTACGCATAGTCCTTCCTCCCTAACAGGTTTGCGTTGGATATTACGGAGCAGGGAGAATATAACGCCCTTTGCACTGCTTGCCTACGAAAACAATCAAACGGACCCGCTCCCGTGACGGATATTCCCTTGACATAAATGCGATCACAACGTCATCCTTACCGATTAACCCGAACCTTGCTGAAGCCCTCTGCCCGCGACTGAGCACCCCGCTTGAATCGCGCGCAAATGGGCGGCTGATAGCGATGAAGACCGTTTCCATCCGCAAGGAAGACCTGAGACCCGGCGCGATTTACGCTCCGGAGTGGTTGCTGATCGATGCACGGGACAAGCCGTTGGGCCGGGTCGCGAGCCAGGTCGCCACGTTGCTCCGCGGCAAGCACAAGCCGATTTTCATGCCGCACCTGGACGCGGGGGATTTCGTGATCGTCGTCAACGCGGATCGCGTCCGCCTGTCGGGCACCAAGCTGAAGGACAAGTACTACTACCACCATACAGGATACCCGGGTGGCTTAAAGGCTGTGCGGGCGGACAGGCTGATGCGGGAAAAGCCGACCGAGTTGATGCGGCTGGCGGTCAAGCGCATGCTGCCCAAAAACGCGCTGAACCGGAAGATACTGCATAAATTGAAGATCTACGCAGGCGGCCAACATCCCCATCAGGCTCAGCAGCCGCGGCCTTATACGCTCCCCTATTAGAGAAAGCCTGGCTGGTGTGATGACTCAGAAGTTGATGCAAAATATCAAGCGATGAGATTGGTTTTGATGGTCTCGCTAAAACCTCACCCCGCCTCACCACTTATCGGCTTCAGTCGGACGCGCCGCGCAGTATGTTTGTATCTGCCGATAAGTGGTGAGACTGCCCCTCTCCGCGGTGTCTTTACGACAGGAGAGGGGCGAACAGGCTGGTGTATCCCGGGGAACTGCCGTCGGCAGCTCCCCCTCTCCCGGTGTTCCGTATAGACACCCGTCGGAGAGGGGACCGGGGGATGAGGTTTTACCTAATAAAAACAGAAGCTTGTTTTTGCGATTGCTCGCATACAGAACACTAGCGGGAAGGTGGAACCATGCAGATGGCTCAGCAGTACTACGGCACGGGAAAGCGCAAAACCGCCGTGGCCCGGGTATTTTTGCGTCCCGGCAACGGGCAAATCCGCATCAATCGCAAAAGCCTGGAGGATTATTTTGGGGACGGCACCCACCGCTACCTGGTGCTTCAACCCCTCAAGTTGACGGAAACCCTCGGCCGCTTCAACGTGCTCGCCAGCGTGAAGGGCGGCGGGCCGTCCGGACAGGCCGGCGCCCTCCGGCACGGCTTGGCGCGGGCACTTGCGATGCTGCCCGACGAGGAGATGCGGCCCACGCTCAAACGCGCCGGGCTGCTCACCCGCGATCCGCGCGAGGTGGAGCGCAAGAAGTATGGACAGCCCGGTGCCCGCAAGCGCTACCAATACTCCAAGCGCTAAAATCAGGTAGCGCCGAGGCGTTGCAGCGCGGCATTGAGCCCGGCAATAAGATCGCCCGCCGTGAAGTACGGCGCGCTGATCGCCTCCCCTTGGCAGTCCCGCGCCAGGCCGTGCAGGTAGACACCGAGCAGCGCCGCGGGCAACGGCGCCAGCCGTTGGGCCATCAGCCCGCCGATGACCCCGCTCAACACGTCTCCCGTGCCGCCGCTGGCCAGGCCCTGGTCTCCGGTGGGGTTGATGAACGCTTCGCCGGCGGGTGCGGCGACCACGGTGCCGGCCCCTTTCAGCACGATCACCACGCCCCATTCCCCTGCCAGGCGCCGCGCGTGTTGCAGCCGGTCCTCCGCGAGCGCCGCCGCGGACAGGCCGCTGAGCCGGGCCAGTTCCCCCGGATGCGGGGTGATGACGGCCGGGCCGGCGCGCGCCTGCAGGTGTCCGGGGGCAAGATGGTACAGCCCGTCCGCGTCGATCAACATCGGATGCGCTACTTCCGCCACCATGCGTCGCAGGAACGCGCCCGTCTCCTCCGCCCGCCCCACCCCGCATCCAATGGCTAGGGCCGTGCGCGCCGCGGCCTGCTCGATCATGAACGGCGCGTGCTCCTCGGAAAACGCGTGCTCGCTGCCGCCCGGTGGTGTCAGGGTCATCAACTCGGGCGCGGCGGCAATAAAGCGGTCCCGCAAGGTGCCGGGCACGCCCACGGTGACCAGCCCCGCGCCGATCTTCAGGGCTGCCAGCCCGGCCAGCATGGCCGCGCCACCCATTCCCGCCGAGCCGCAGACAGCCAGCAGGTGCCCGAAAGTGCCCTTGTGTCCGTCCGGCGGCCTGGGGGGCAGCAGGGCGCGGGCGAACGCTTCCGTCAGGAGGTAGGTGGGGGGCTCAGCTGTCTCCCAGCGCGTCGGAATGGAGATGGCCGCCACCTCCACCTCCCCCGCATGGGCGGCGCCGGGATGTTGATGGCAACCCGGCTTGCCGACCTGAAAACTGACCGTATGGGTGCAGCGCACCGCGGCACCCATCACGCGGCCGGTGTCGCTGTTGATGCCCGAGGGAACGTCCACCGCCATCGCGCAAGCCCCCGACCGTGCGGTGGCCTCGTTGATGCGAGTGATCAGCGCCTCCGCCGCGCCGGTAACCGGACGGCTCAAACCCGTGCCGAACAGGGCGTCAACGATGGTGCCGGCCCCCGCCAGACACTCCTCTGCCGCCGCGCGATCCCGTTCGAAGTCCAGCGTGTTGCCGAAGTGGGCCCAGGCATCGGCATTGGCCTTGGCGTCCGGGGCTTCGGGGGTGCCCACCTTCACCACCGTCACGGGCAGGCCCCGATTGGCCAGCAGGCGGGCGGCGGCGTAACCGGCGCCGCCGTTGTTGCCCGTGCCGCAGCACACCGCTACCGGTGCCGCACCGCCCCGGGCCGCCAGCAGGGCGCAGAGCCGGTCCGCTACGGCATGGGCGGCGTTCTCCATCAGCACCCGGCCCGGCAGGCCCAGGGTCTCGATGGCATACGCGTCCATGCGCCGCATCTCCTCGCTGCGCGCCAGCCGCTGCAGTTTGTCCAAGGGGAGCTGGGCAGGGGCGAGTTCAGCCATGATGGGCCCAATGGGTAGCGGGATCGCTGATAATGCTCGCAGGGCCGGCGATCACGGACTTGCACCCGGGCGGGTGCCCGCCGGAGGATACGCG
>JACZVE010000045.1 GCA_022572825.1 SAR324 cluster bacterium | reverse complement strand
CGCAGGCGGTGCCGAAAGGCGGGGGTGAGGTGCAAGCGCACGTCCCGTCGCATGCCGTCTGGAGATGGCGCGGTGGCCGTGATAAGCTGCCAGCATACCCATGGACCCCGAAACGGCCGGCCGCACCTGACCACCTCATCGGCATGGACATCACGGACCGTCCGCGCCTGCCACCACCATCGAGACAGGATCATGACCGCAATCGGTATCAATGGATTCGGCCGCATCGGACGCAACGTGCTGCGGGCCGCGCGCGGCAATGCGGATTTCGACGTGAAGCTGATCAACGACATCACCGATGCCCGCACGATGGCCCATCTGCTCAAGTACGACTCCAACTATGGCACCTACGCCGGCCAGGTGTTTGCCGAGGACGGCGCCCTGATCGTCGACGACAGGCGCATCCGCGTCACCAGCGAGCGGGATCCGGCCCGGCTGCCCTGGAGCGAGATGGGCGTGGAGGTGGCCTTGGAGTGTACCGGCCTGTTCAATACCCGCGAGGGCGGCGAGAAGCACCTGGCCGCCGGGGCGAAGAAGGTGCTCTACTCCGCCCCGGCCAAGGGGGAGGACATCACCATCGTGGCCGGCGTCAACTTCGACCAGTACGATAAATCCACCCACCAGCTGATCTCCAACGCCTCGTGCACCACAAACTGCCTGGCGCCGGTGGCCAAGGTGCTGCACGAGCGCTTCGGTATCCGGCATGCCCTGATGACGACCATTCACGCGTACACCAACGACCAGCCCACCCTGGACATGCCGCACAGCGACCTGCGCCGCGCGCGGGCGGCGGGGCTGTCCATGATCCCTACCACCACCGGCGCGGCCAAGGCCATTGGCCTGGTGCTGCCCGAGCTGAAGGGCAGGCTGGACGGTCTGGCCATTCGCGTGCCCACGCCGACGGTGTCCATGGTGGACCTCACCGCGGAGCTGGAAGGCCCCGTGAGCGCCGACGCGGTCAACCAGGCGCTGAAGGAGGCGGCCGAAGGTGCGCTGCAGGGCATTCTGGGTTACAGCGAGGAGCCGCTGGTGTCGGTGGACTTCAAGGGCGACCCGCGCTCTTCCATCGTCGACGCGCCGTCCACCGCTGTGATCGGGGGCACGCTAGTCAAGGTGCTGGCCTGGTACGACAACGAGTGGGGCTTTTCCAACCGCATGGTGGACATCGCCACGCGGCTCCTCTGAACCCCCTGCCGCGCATCCCACCAGGTGGCGTGGTACGGCGTTTCGTGCCCGGCTCCGCCGGCATGGCGCGCTGGGGCGCCGCCCGACGGAGCGAGTGATCCGCCGGGCCCACCTTCCCACCCGCCGTTCCTCATAAGCGTATGTGTCCAGCCGCGCCGCGCCTGCTCTCCCTGGCTCTGCTGGCCTTCCTGCCCCTGGTCAAGTGGACGCTGCCCGCTGGGGGATGGCGCCATGCTCTGTTTTTCGGTGGGGGCAGCGCCCTGACCTTGCTGCTGGTGTGGCGCTCGGGCGCCTGGCCTGCCCTGAGGCCGCTGTTCGCGTCGCCCTGGCGGGGCTTGTTGGGGGCGTTGTACGGCTTTGCCCTGCTGATGGCGCTGGCGACGCTGGTGCTCTATTTTCCGCCGGTGCAACCCCTGCTGAACTATGTGCTCTACGACCTGCTGGCCCTGCTGGATCCCGTGCCGGTCTACGTCGCCTTCAAGCGCGGCGACCTGAGCCCGCAGGTGGGAACGATGGCGCTGGTGGGCCTGGGCGCGGCGGTGGAGGAATGGATCTTCCGGGTGGTGCTGTTCTGGCGATGGCTGGCGCCGCCCCAGGGGCAATCCGCGCTGCCATCCTCGCCCGGGGCCGCCGCCGCGTTGGGCAAGCTGGGCGCGGTGAGCGTGTACTTCGCCGCGCTGCACTGGCCGCAGCCGCCGCAGGCGTTGTTGACGACACTGCTGGGAAGTTTCGCAATGGGCCTGGTGCTGATGTGGAAGCGCAACTTCGCGCTCATCGCCGGGCTGCACGTGCTGTTCAACTGGAAGATCATGCTATAATGAGTGATAGGCCGGGCCGGTTCGGTTCCGGGAGCGGTCACTGCGCCGCGTGGCGCGGCCGCGTACCCGGATCGCGGCATCCCGCGCGGAAGGGATGGATCGAGCGCCATTCGCTCAAAGCGGGCCCCACCCCCAAGGGCGGCAATGGCGCGGAGGAGGAGGTGTCATGATGGATCGCTTCAACGGGCCCGCGCCGCCGAACGCGGCGCGCAATCTGGCCGGCGCGCTGTTGGCCGCGCTGTTGGCTGGGCTTCTTTCCGCCGGGAGCGCCGGGGCGTTTGGGTTCGAGGGCGGCGGGCGGGACGTCTTCCCCGTATTCGACAATCCCCCCATGCTGACTGCCGCCAGGGCGGAGGCCAACGGGGTCGTCTTTCCCCGCGATGCCGTGATCGGCGTTTCGCGCAACGGGGAGGCCAGGGCCTATCCCATCTCCATCATGGGGTTTCACGAGCTGGGCAACGACACCATCGCTGGCGTACCCATCGCGGTATCCTGGTGACCGCTCTGCCAGACGTCCGTCGTGTACGAGCGCGAGCTGGAAGGCAGGGTGTTGAAATTCGGGCATGCGGGCATGCTGGTGCACAACTCTTTCGTGATGTACGACCATCAGACGGACTCGCTCTGGGTGCACGTAACCGGTAAGGCCTTTCACGGGCCGCTGAAAGGCAAGAAGCTGAAGTTCGTTCCCTCCACCGTCACCACCTGGGCCAAGTGGAAGGAGCGCTATCCCCACACCCTCGTGCTGCCCGGCCGGCGCCGCGACACCTTCATGGGCACCTACGACGGCATGGAGAGCACGCGCAACCTGGGACTGTCCGTCGTCGTGCGCTTCAAGGCCAAGCTGTACCCCTTCGATGCGCTGGCGGAGGAACCCATCGTCAACGATCGCTTTAACGGCAAAGCGGTGGTGGTGGTGTACGCGAAAGGCGAGCGCACGGCCACCGCCTGGGAGCGCAGCGTCGCTGGCAGGACGCTCACCTTTGCCTGGGCCGAGCAGACCGACAAGCTCGGCAATCGCCTGCTGCGGGACCGGGAGACCGGCAGCGTGTGGTCCTGGCTCACCGGCGAGGCCGTCTCCGGTCCGCTGCGGGGTAGCAGCCTGCCGCAACTGACCTACAATCCGATCCTCAACGACCGCTTCAAGATCTTCTACAAAGGCGCTCCGGTGCATGGCGAGCCGGGATAGCCGCAGCGGCGCGGGCGAAGCGCGGGTACGACGATGGGAATGGTGCACCGGCGTACGGGGAGCGAGGCATTATGACGGATTTGTTGCAATTCTTGACGGCCCACGGCGAGGGCTTGGTCTTCGTCGTGGTACTGCTGGAGCAGGCCGGGCTGCCGCTGCCCAGCATGGTGTTTCTGATTGCGGCGGGGGCCATGGTGGGGGCCGGTACGCTCAACGGGCCGCTGGTGATGGGGCTGGCGCTCGCCGGCGCGCTGATCCCCAACTACGTGTGGTTTGTCGTGGGACGGCGCAAGGGCAACCGCATACTGTCCCTGCTGTGCCGGATTTCGCTGGATCCCGATGCGTGCGTGCGGCTCAGTGAGCATGCCTTTGCCCGCTACGGCCCCGCCACCCTGCTGGTCGCCAAGTTCATGCCCGGCCTGAACACCCTGGCTTCGCCGTTGCTGGGCATGTTGCGGGTGGGAACAGCCCGCTTCTTGTTGTTCAACCTGGCGGGCACCGTGCTCTGGATCGTGGTTTCCGTGGGCATCGGGCACGTCTTTAGCGGCCAGTTGGAGCAGGTGGCCGCCTGGGCAGCTCAATGGGGCATCACGATGGGTCTGGTCATTGTGAGCCTCTTGCTGGGCTGGGGCGCGTTCAAGTATTTGCAAAGGCAGATCCTGCTGCGCCGGTTGCGCGTCGGACGCATCACCGTGGACGAGCTGCAGGAAAAGCTGGCATCGGGGGAAGATGTGGTGGTGGTGGATCTGCGTCATCCCTTGGAGCGGGAGGTGGAGCCGGCCAGCATTCCAGGGGCGCTGACCATCGGGCCGGGGGAATTGCAGGCGCGCCAGGGGGAAATTCCGCGCGATAAGGACGTCATTCTCTATTGTTCCTGACCGAACGAGGCAACCAGTGCCCGGGTGGCACTGCGGTTGCAGCGCCATGGCGTGCTCCGGGTGCGCCCGCTGGTGGGGGGCATCGATGCGTGGCTGGAGCGCAAGCTTCCCACCGAAGGGTCTGCCATCGCGGACCTCGCGCAGCCCGAGCCGGTCTGATCCTGTTTGCGGCTGCAACGGCCGCCCCGGGTTGCGCGGTATTTCGGCGCGGGTGGGGGGACCAGCGACGGAGGGCGCCGTGATCGGGGCAAGGACCCTGCTGATCCCGATCGCCGCCGCCCTGGCGCTCCTATCGGCCGATCCGGCACGATCCGGCGCACCCCTGGAGCACCTGTTGCTGCCCATCCCGGGCGGGCGGTTCACGATGGGTGATGCCGATGGCGAAGCGAACGAGGCGCCCCACAGCGCGGTAGTGCGGCCGTTCCGCATGATGCGGCACGAGGTCACCAACGGACTGTTCCGCGCATTCGTTGTCGCCAGTGGCTACGTCACCGACGCGGAGCGCAGCGGGTCCGGCTACCTCTGGGATGGCCGCTGGGGGCGGGTCGAAGGCGCCGACTGGCGTCATCCGTTTGGGCCGCGGAGCGGTATCGCCGGTGCGGACGACCATCCCGTCGTCCAGGTGTCGGCCCGGGATGCGGCGCGCTTTTGTGCGTGGTTCGGCCTGCGCCTGCCCGGCGAGGCGGAGTGGGAGTTCGCCGCGCGGGGCACGGACGGACGCCGCTACCCGTGGGGCAACGCGCCGCCGGAGCGGGAAGGAACACGCAGGGCCAACTTCGGCACGGTGGCCTGCTGCGCCCCGGACGCCTCGGACGGCTATTTGCGCACCGCACCGGTGGGCAGTTTCCCTTCCGGTGCTTCTCCCTTCGGTCTGTGGGATATGGCCGGCAACGTGTGGGAGTGGACGGCCAGCGCATTTCCCGGCCGGCCGGAGGAGGTCGTGCTGCGCGGCGGCGGTTGGGGCAACAACCCGTACTGTCTGCGCACCTCTTACCGCCACGGAAACCCGCCGCACATCGCGCTCGACATGGTCGGCTTCCGCTGCGCGGCCGATGCGGAGTAGGCAGGCTCGTATCAGCGCTGCACGGCCGGCCGCAGCCGCCGCGTCGTCAGCCAGGGGCGGAAGGCGCGGCCCTCTGCTCCGGAAACCTCCGCCAGCGGGCGCACGCGGCGCTCCATCTGATAGGCGTCGTTTCCGTTGGGATAGTAGGACACCAACAGCCGGGCGGTCTTGAACCGGAAGCGCTCGTACAGGCGCTGTGCGCCCTTGTTGGCGGTGTTCACCTGCAATGTCAGCATGTCGAGACGGTCCGCCAGGGCGTGACTGATCCAATCGTCAACCAGTTTGCTGCCGTAACCCCGCCCGCGCGTCCAGGCGGCCATGGCCAGGTTATCCAGATTGCTCCTGTTCTTCACCGCATGGGCGATATAGAACCCCAGCACGCCGTCCTCCGAGGTGCACAGCGCCTGCACCCGATATTGGGAATTGAGAATCGCGGCGCGCAACAGATCCTTGCTCCAGGGTGTGGCAAAGGACTGCTGCTCGATGCGGTCGATCCCGTCGATATCCGCGCGGGATGCCGGGGCGATCGTGTAGGCGGGTGATGGATTGATCATGTCGCTCGCGCTGGCTGCTTCCCCGGCTTGTCGGGCGGCGCATCCGCCCCGGCAGGAGGGTTGCGCGGCGAGTGCTCGGGGGGCCTGCCGCCGTGCCAGATTCAGGATAAGCACGATGCGTATATCCGTCAACAGCCCACGCCTTGCGCAGCGCGGCCACCGGGGCGCCTCGCCGCCTGGGGAGCCTCGGGGGGGCGCGGGAGCGGCAAAGCGCGCCGGGGCCGTCATCGGGGCCGATGAACAGGTGGAAGGACTCGAGCTTAATGAAGCTCTGCCAGCCGCTTCCGCAGCCGCGCCTCCCAGGGCGTGTTGGTGGTGAAGGGCAGCAGCTTTTCCAGCACCTGCGCCTCGGCGGGCGTGTCGGCCGGGTCGATCTCGAAGCGGCCCGACCGGCTGCCGCCCCGGCTCGTTGCCCGGTAGGTGAACGATCCCATGAAATAGAGCGCGGGTTCATCGATCACGACGCGCAGGGCCGGGCTTTGCCGGGGAAGGCTGTAGGCGAAGTGCTTGCCGTCCCAGCGCCTGCCTCCGAATTCGCCCAGCTCAAACAGGCCGGGCGGAAACTTTTCCATGTAGAAGATGCCCTCGTGGATGCGCATGTTGTAATACGGCGTGTCCGTCCTGGGAGCGATCTGGCGCAGCTCCATCCAGCCCAAATCGGAAGGCGCCTCCGACATGTCGATGTAGCCGAACACGAGCGACACCTGCGGATTTAGCGGGGGCTCCACCTGCCGGGCATCCAGCGCGGCTTGCGCGCAGCCCATCAGCAGCGCGACCAGACCCGCGAGAACGGAGGCAGGCCCGGCTCCCGTCACGGAAGCAGCCCGGTGCCAGTGAGGGCGCAGCACGTGTCGGCCGTCTATTCGTCGGTGAGGACGGCGATGCCCGGCAGCGTCTTGCCCTCCAGGAACTGCAGCGACGCCCCGCCGCCCGTGGAAATGTGGGAGATGCGGTCGGCCACGCCGGCCTGGTTCAGCGCCGCCACCGAATCCCCTCCGCCCACGATGGTCACCGCCCTGCTTTCGGCCATGGCGCGGGCCACCGCGAAGGTCCCCTGCCGGAAGGCGGGCAGCTCGAACATTCCCATCGGCCCGTTCCATACCACCAGCTTGGCGCGCCGGATGGACTGCTGGTAGGCGGTGCTCGTGCCGGGTCCGATATCCAGCCCGATCTTGCCATCGGGAATGTCGATGCCGCACACTTCCGCCTGTGCTTGTGGCGAGACTTCATCGGCGACGCGATGGTCGATGGGCAATACGATTGACTTGCCCTGCCTCGGCGCATCGCCCAGCAGCGATTTCGCCAGCTCCAGATGGGGCGCATCCAGCAGGGAGCGGCCGATCTCGTGCGCCTGGCCCTTGAGGAAGGTATAGGCCATCGCCCCCCCGATGAGCAGGGTATCGGCCCGTTTCAGCAGGGACTGGATGACGCCGATCTTGTCCCCCACCTTCGCACCGCCCAGAACGACCACGAAGGGTCGCCGCGGCTTGCGCAGGGTCTGCCCGAGAAATTCCAGCTCCTTGGCGATCAGGAATCCACAGGCGACCTGAGGAAAGTGTTTCGTCACTCCGGTCGTGGAGGCATGGGCACGGTGCACGGTGCCGAAGGCGTCCGACACGTACAGCTCCCCCAATGCGGCCAGGGCCTCGGCGAATGCCGGATCGTTCGCTTCCTCTCCCGCGTAGAATCGCACGTTTTCCAGCAGCAGGACCCCGCCGGGCTCCAACGACCCCACAGCCGTGTCCGCCGCGGGCCCGACGGCTTGGGGCGAGAAGGCAACGGGCTGCCCGAGCCGCTCTCCGAGGCGCTCCGCGACGGGCGCCAGGGAAAGCTCGGCCTTGCGCTGGCCCATGGGCCGCCCCAGGTGCGAGAGGAGCACCACTTTCGCGCCGGCCCGGATCAGGTGGGAAATGGTGGGCAGCGCCGCCATGATGCGCGTATCGTCCGCAACCCGCCCATTGTCCAGCGGCACATTAAAATCGACGCGCAGCAGGACGGTCTTGCCGGCCGTATCGAGACGATCGACAGTCAGTTTGGCCATGTATCGCTCCTCCTGCTCTATGCAGCGCCGGCGCGCCGGACGTAAGAGGGGTTTCACCCTCCCCGGCTTTCCTTCCCGGCAAAGATGCCCTAACCTGAAACGTAACATCGGTCGCGTCAATTTCCACGCATCATTTCCGGCAATCGAGGCATCGCCCCGCTTTGCGTCGCAGAGGCTGAAGTTCCATGCAAGACAAAATCATTCCCATCCAACGCAAGTCGTTCGTCAGCAACGACGCCGCGCCGGCCCGCAAGCGGAAGACATCCGGCAAGCGGACGCAATTTTTGATCAACAAGCAGTCCGCGGTGCCCCTGCACATCCAGCTCAAAGAGCAGATCCGCTACGCCATCATGAGCGGAGACTATCAGCCGGGCAATCCGCTGCCTTCCATTCGGGAGCTGACCGCCCAACTGGGAATTCACCGCAACACGGTGCATCGGGTCTACCTGGAGCTGCAGGCCGGGGGGCTGCTCGTTTCGCGGCCCGGCAAGGGCGTGTACGTAAACGAGACCCTGGCGGAGGGCATCTCCATCAGCGAGCTGAACGCGGTGGACGGCCTGATCGAGCAGTACTTCAGCGAGGCCAACGGTTTGGGGATCAATCCCGTCACCCTCTCCCGGCTCGTCGTGCAGCACGCGCCCGGCTACGATTCCCGCCACCCCATCATTGCTTTTGTGGAATGCACGGCGCACCAGTCGCAGGCATGCGCGCGTGATCTGGCCGATAGCTTCGGCATTTCGGTGCATCACCTGCTGCTGGACGACCTGCGCGCCGCTCCGGAGGTGTTGCCCGGCCATCTGCAGCACGTGGTGACCAGCATCTTCCACTTCGACGAGGTGAGCGCGCTGGTGGCGCCTTTGCGCCGCAAAGTACACCCCATCACCTACGACCTGCATCCCGCCACGCGCACGCTCCTTCGCGACCTGCGTCCGGATTGCCGGCTGGGATTCATCTGCCACGACGCGAACACCGAAGAGGTGATCGGGCGCGAGGTGGCGGCGCGGGCGCCCGAGGGCGTGTTCATCGGCTGCGCCAACCTGGAAGCGCCGCGGCTGGCTCTGGAATTGATCGCCAAGGTGGACACCGTCATTCTCACCGAGCCGGCCTCTGCGTTCTGCATCCAGCACTGCACTCCGGATCACGAGCTGCTGGAGCTGCACTTCTCCATCAATCCGGCCTCGCTGGAAAAGGTGACCCGCCGGGTGCTCTTCCAGCCGTAGTGCTGATCTGCGCGAGACAGTGTCACGTGTCGTGCATCCGGCCCCCGGGGGCTGCGCGCCCGCGCCGCGCTATTGAATCTGATCGCGATATTTCAAGCAATCTTCCTGGGGCGCCAAGCCCTCGCGGGGGATTTCATTTATTGCATCATTGAAGCGTATTTCGGGCCGGATTCCCATTCCTCTCCTGCATGGCTCGAGATGGATACCAAGTCGTCCTCCAACAATCCAGACCATCCATACAATACCGAGCGCCGAATCCTGTATGCCAAGGCGCCCGATGGCGTGGGCATCGCATACTGGACGCTCGGAGCAGGACGACCGCTTGTCTATATGACCGGAGGACCGTGGAACCACATCGAGCTTTGGCAAATGCCGGATTGCCGGCGCTGGTATGAGCAGTTGGCACAGAGGCGAATGCTCGTCCGCTACGACGTTCGAGGTACGGGGATGTCCGAGCGAAATGTGGTGGATCATTCTCTGCAAGCTCAAGTCTCGGACCTGCAAGCCGTTTTGAGCCGCGTAGGCCAACACCGGTTTGATCTTTTCGCTGCTGCCGGTGCCGGTCCGGCAGCAATTTCCTATGTTGCCAGTCATCCCGAAAGGGTTGGTCGGCTCGTTCTGTGGTGTGCCTGGGCGAGGGGATCAGACATCAGGGTGCCCCGCATTGAAGCGTGGCTTAGCTTGATCGAAAAGGATTGGGATCTGATGACCGATACGTGCGCACAAATTGTGATCGGGTGGTCCGGGGGCGAAATAGGCCGCCATGCCGCCGACAACCTGCGAGAAAGCGTGACCAGGGAAACGGCAAAAGCGGCGCTGGACGCGATTGGCGGATATGATGGCACCGCACTGCTCCCACAGATTCAAATACCGACCCTGGTGCTGCACCGGCGTGATATTTCCTGGATTCCCGCTGACATCGCGAAGGAGTTGGCCTCCCGCATTCCCAATGCCCGCCTGCACCTGCTGGAGGGTGAATCTCCGGCCCCTTACTTGGGCGATTCCCGCTTGGCGCTTGCATTAATCGAAGAGTTCCTGGGCGAGAGCGGCGAGTCGTCCGCGGTGACTGAACCGAAAGAAGCCGATGACATGCTTGCCGTTGCCGGTGATGGCCAAATCGAACCGACTACCGCTCAATTCCAGGTTGAGGGAAAAATAGGCCCAGTGGGTGATTTCGAGAGACTCAAACCTGGCGCACCCTATCCAGATGGCCTTACCGCACGGGAGGTCGAGGTATTGCGCCGACTCGCCGGCGGAAACACCAACAACGAGATCGCCCGCGAACTGTTCCTGAGCGTGCGCACCGTTGAGCGGCACATTGGAAACATCTACGGAAAGATCAAGGCACGCGGTCGGGCCCACGCAACCGCCTACGCACTGACCCGCAATCTTCTTTAAGCTCCCTTCCACCCCTACGTGTTTTCCGCCAGGAACGGGCGCTCCGATGTCCGTTTTTCCCCCGCAAATTGCGTGTTTACACGGATGCGCGCCTGTTTCGGATCAAGATATCCTGTTCGTCAATATTGGGAGCCGACAGGGAAACCCAAGAAGGAGCCGGATTACCGCTGCCGGAATAATCATGCTGAACGAATCAGGAGAAATATAGTCATGACTGCAATCGAAAACGATCAAAATCGCGCTTCGCCAATTGTGGATCAGATTACGGCGAAGGTTCTCGAGGTCTTCCCGTCACTCGAGCCGGATGCGCGGCGGGTCGCCGTCCACCTCTACCGCCTCTTGGCGCAGGGTGGTGCGGTATCGCGGGAAGAACTGGCCCAGGCAGCGCAGGTATCCGCTGAGCGGGTAGCTGAAATTCTTGCAGACTGGCCGCGTGTCTATTTCGAGGAGGACAAAATCATCGGGTTCTGGGGACTCACCCCTAGGCCGTTGTCAAAGCACCTGCTCAAGTTCGAGGGCCGCACCCAGTATGCCTGGTGCGCGTGGGACACCCTGTTTATCCCGGAAATTATCGGACAGACCGTGGAGGTCGAATCCCCCGATCCGGAAACGGGAGCGGTTGTCCGGCTGACCGTGACCCCCGAGGAGGTGAAAAACGTCTCCCCCGCAGGGGCAGTGATGTCCATTGTGACGCCCACGGCCGATATGAGGGAGGACATCGTGGCGAAATTCTGCCACTACGTGTACTTCTTTCCATCCATAGAAGCCGGGAAGCAATGGGTCGCGAAAAATCCCGGCACATCGCTGATGTCGATTGAGGATTCCTTCGATTTGGCCAAGCGAAGAAACCGGGGTCAGTTCAAGGAGGCCCTCGATATTCCCGTCGAATAGTGTAAAAGCAGGCGGGCGTAACCCGGCGAATTGCCAGCGATAGCTCCCCCTCTCGATTTGTGGAAAGGGGCCGGGTGGCGGCCTTCGTCGGACAATCTTTCCGCTAACCGTGACCGGAGGCCAATATGCCGGAGCATAGGTTCGTGGCGATTGGAACACTCAGCAAAGCTGGCCCGATGGGGAGAATCGTCCGCATGGCGATAGGCCTGGCTATGGCTGCATGGGTCATTTGGAAGCTGAGGACACATGAGGTGCTAACAGGTATGGAATTCCCAGCCAGTGGAATCTGGATCGGAGTTCTCATCATGTTTTATTTTCTCAGCGATGTTTTCAATATCGGATTCAACCGCAGATGGGGCCGGTGGCCGCAGTATAGTTTTGTCCTCCTGGTCGCTGGCGCAATTCTCATTGATTTCGCTCAATATGGCGGTTTCTGGGGGCCTCCCGTGGGCTGGCTGATCCATCTGATGATGGTAGGCGTCGGGGGGATTATTGCCCTTTCCTTTTTGCTTTCCGCAATCCTCGCGTCCCCCGGATGAGAGCTTGGTTCACTTGCCCAAGTGTTGGGCAAGCTGTGGATTATCAGGAATCCAAAACACGAGCACCGCTGAAGGATGGGCCTGACCGCTCTGGATGAGTGGGAAAACAGCGAATGAAAGAATCCGCCCCTGCCCCCGAAAGTGATCGTTTCCACACGAGGAGAAAACATGAAAACACTGATTTGCAGCACCTGTGGCTGCTCTCTGGTTCGGTTGGGGATCAGCAATGAAGATGCGGTTGTTCATCGGCATGAGAGCACTGATTACAGGTTTTGTTGCCAGGGATGCGTCGATTTGTTTATCACCGATCCCCCGAGATTTCTCCAGGAAACGAAGGATATGATCGTATGTCCAACCTGTTTGGCCGAAAAACCCCTGGATAGGTCCGCCTGTCTGACGTGGAACGGGCAGGAAGTGCGCTTTTGCCGTTGCCCATTTTGTCAGGAAGAGTTCCAGAAGAATCCCGAGCATTACATCGATCGGTATGAAGGCAAGATCCCTGTTG
>JACZVE010000044.1 GCA_022572825.1 SAR324 cluster bacterium | reverse complement strand
CCTGGGTCGCACTCGCCGCCATCGCCGCAGCCACTAAGCGAATCCGCATCGGCACCATGGTCACCCCGGTCGCTCGCCGCCGTCCGTGGAAGCTAGCGCGCGAGACCGTCAGTATCGACCATCTCTCCGGAGGCCGGCTGATCCTCGGCGTTGGGCTCGGATGGATGGCAAAGGAAGAGCACTCGCGGTTCGGTGAAGACGCTGACGACCGCGTCCGTGCGCGTCGTCTCGATGAAGGCCTCGACATCCTCGCCGGCCTCTGGTCGGGCCAGCCATTTACCTACGAGGGCGAGGAGTATCAGGTCGACAACGCCACATTCCTGCCGCGCCCGGTACAGCAGCCACGCATCCCCGTCTGGGTCGCCGGTTACTGGCCGAACCGGCGGCCGTTTCGCCGTGCCGCGCGCTGGGATGGCATCGTGCCCGCAAAGGTCCCAGCCTCGCCCGGAGCTTTGCCGCAACTCCTCACACCCGATGAGGTACCGGAGATGCTCGACTATACCCTCCGCCATCGCGACACGGACGCCCCATTCGATGTCGCCATGAGCGCCGTTATGCCGCCCGATCCGGACCTCGTCGATTCCTTCGCCGCCGCCGGGGCCACCTGGCTCCTAGAGTGGCAGCCCAACCCAGAGGCGCTCTCCACGCGCCTCCGCGCCCTCGCACTACAGGCCTAGTGCACTGGGCGGCCAGGATCGCGGCATCGGCCAAGGGTGGCGAGATTCTGTTGCCGACGTCGTTAGGCAGTTGACCAAGGGCAAGGAGTTCATGTTCGGTGACCGTGGTGAGACGGCCATGCGTGGATTCGAGGACCCAGTGCGTGTGTACGAACTTAGGTGGCGGGAATCGGGCTAGGCCCGTTGACACCCGCCTAGCCCAGGCGCATAATCTCGGAGCGGCATCGAACGGGATCAAGGGAAGGAGTTGCCTGGTATGGAGCGAGCTAATATCGACGGAATAACGTTGGAGTACGAGGTGCAGGGCTCGGGAGAACCCGTGGTTTTCATCCACGGGGCCCTCATAGCGAACACGTTCGCGCCGCTGATCGCCGAACCTGTCCTTAGGGAGCGCTTCAGGCTGATCCGCTATCACCGGCGCGGATACGCAGGCAGCAGCCACCCGGATGGCCCAACGTCTATTTCCGTGCAGGTGGCCGACTGCTTAGCGCTCATACGCAGCCTCGGCATCCAGCGAGCGCATGTTGTTGGGCATTCAGGTGGGGGTATCATCGCTCTGCAGCTTGCTCTCGACGCTCCCGAAGCGGTGCGCTCCCTCTCCTTGCTGGAGCCCGCGCTGATTGGGCTGTTGCCAACGGCCCCCAAATTTTTCGAACAGATGGGGCCGATCATTCAGATGTACGAGGCGGGAGACAAGGCGGCGGCCGTTGATGCCTTCTTAGAGGCCGTCACCGGCAGAGGATATCGCGCTGATCTCGATAGGGTGCTGCCGGGGGCGTTCGAACAGGCCGTCGCAGACGCAGACACCTTCTTTGGCGAAGAGTTGCCAACGCTTCCGGAGTGGACGTTCCGCCGCGAGGATGCGGCTCGGATCAAGCAGCCGGTTCTCGCTGTTCTTGGGGCCGATAGTAACGCTGTCTAGCCGGCCATCGGCGAGGGGCACCAGTTGTTGCTTGATTGGTTCCCCCAAGCCAAGCCATTCGTGCTCTCGCAAGCAACCCACGCGCTACAGATGCAGAACCCACGCGGTATGGCGCAGGGCCTAGCAGCCTTCCTTGAGGGAGTGTCGATGAAGGTGACAGAGGAGATAGGCGAAAGATAATTCGCCTGCTACCCCACCGGGGTCCAGCAGCACCACCGCCTCGGTGAATTGTGGCGGCGAACTTGGCTCGGATGCCTCGCTGACACCCGCCCAGCCCAGGCGCACAATCGCGGCGGCGGGCAGAAGGGCGACCGTGGACGACGGCGGTCTCGTCGGCAGTCTCGGCGACAGTCCCGGCGCCCCGCCACGATATGCCGGCGGCGACCTTTCGAACGCTCCGCCCCGCTATCCCTTTCTCTCGCGGCGGCGAGGCCAGGAGGGTCGGGTCGTGCTTCGCGCCCAGGTGACCGCGAGCGGTGATCCGGCGGCAGTCCGGGTCCACCAGTCGGGCGGATATCGCCTGCTCGACGCTGCGGCGGTCGCGGCCGTTGAGGCGTGGCGCTTCGTCCCGGCTAGCCGGGACGGAATTCCGGTGGTCGGCTCAGTGGACGTGCCGGTCTCCTTCAAGCTGACGGACTGATAGGTGCGGCCGATGACCCACGATCCGGAAGTCCACCGCATCCTTCGCGAACATCTTCACGACCCGAGCAGCAGCTTCAGCATCGGGTCTGTCGGCGCCATCGCCGAGTTCCACCGCGACGCCGATGAGGCATGTCATACGGAGGACCTGGAAACCCTCACCTACGTAACTTCGCGTGGCGGACTGCAAATCGATCTGCGCCCCGGTATTGAGATCGTCGCCTATGAGGGCCTAAGCGCGTATCGGCAGCGCTGGGTGCATGGCCTGGTGTTCTGTCTCTCACGCGCGGACGGGACTGGCGGCCAGCGAACCTGCCTGACCGAACTGGGACCTGATGATGCGGCGCTGATGCCGCGCGACCGGACCTCGGTGTTGTTTGATGTTGGCGTGGGCGCCCGCCATCTCGACGCTTGCGTCCGAACCGGCGATCCAGAACTTCTGGCGCTTCTGCGTCGGCACGAAGGCGAGCGTGTCATGGAGCCAGGACACACCGTCCTCCGGGCGATTATCGAGGCCTCGCCACACCGGGTTTTCATTTCGCGCCTTGGCCGCGCGGAGGTATTTCAGGCGATTGCCACCGACGCATCACCCGAAGGGCCCCATACACACCTTTTCCCCAAGATCCTTAGAGCGGGCCGCACCCACGCCTCCGGTATTCCCTTGGGGAAAGATGCGCTGCCTTGCCTTTGGCTATTTCCGCCGAACCCTGTCTTCGATGATCGGGGCGAGCAAAAGCCCTTCGACCGGGTACAGTACGCGGCGTTCCAGTCCCTGCTGGCGCGCTATGGCGTTCCGGAGTTCGCGTCGGCCAAGTCGCGGGCGAAAGACGCCCTCTCCTCGCGCCGGGCGCCGGACAGCATTTCGCCACCGCGCGGCCGGCGATGTCGTGTCCGCGCGGGCTCCAATGCCCGTCATGGCGGAAATGTGCGGCGCGGAAGCCGGCTTCGCGCCGCTCCACCTCGACGACCTTGGCGATTTCCGCCACGTGGTCGGGTAATTCTTCCACAAAGCGGGAGGCTGAGCAAACCTCGTAATTTCCGTAGCGGTAGGAAATCAGCGGCACCGTGATCTGCAGATGCTGCTTGCTGCGGGTCACGCTGACGTAGAACAGGCGCCGTTCCTCCTCCAGCCGGCTCTGGGGAGTCAGGCAATCCCGGTGGGGGAACTGCCCCTCGACCACGCCAATGACGAACACCACCTCCCACTCGAGCCCTTTGGCCTGATGGATGGTGGTGCGGGTGAGGGTGTCCCGATCGGCGGCCTGCTCCTCCTCGTGATCCCGGATCACCGTGGCCCCCACCAGCGCCAACTGGGCGAGAAAATTATCCAGGGAGCGGTACTTGGCGCCGAACTCGGCCAGGAATTTCAGGTCGGCCTCCCGCTCCCACGGATTGTCGTGGGCGTTGAACAGCACGTCCCGGTAGAAGGCCTCGTATACCCGCTCGATCATCATGGAGGGCGTGATCTGGTCCCCCAGGATCTCGTGGAAGGCGGTCATCAGCTTCTTCCATTCCTCCCGCGCCTTGGCGGGCACCGCCTGGGTCAGGTCCAGGTTGTCCGCGGTGAGCCGCACGGCGCGCTGAACGGCGAAGACCCGGTAGATCTTCTGCGCGGTGGTGTTGCCGATGCCCGGCAGCATCTTCAAGATGCGCAGCCAGGCCAATTCGTCCAGGGGATTGTGCACCACTTTCAGGAACGCCACGATGTCCTTGATGTGGGCCTGCTCGAAGAACTTGACTCCCGAGCGCACGATGAAGGGAATCCCCTGCTCGGTGAGCCGCAGTTGAAGCTCCGCCGACTGGGAGTGGTTGCGGTAGAGCACCCCCATTTCCCGGAAGGAAATATCCCGGTCGTGGTAGTCGAGGATGCGCTCCACGATCAGCTCCGCCTCCTCGCGCCAGTCGTAGGTGTGGGTAATCTGAGGGTGTACCGACTCGGGCTTCACGGCGCGGAGGTTCTTGGGGAACTGCGCTTTGTTGTGGTTGATGCTCTCGTTGGCCAGGTCGAGAATGTTCGGGGTGCTGCGGTAGTTTTCCTCTAGGCGGTAGACCTCGCCGCCCATGCGCTGGGGGAAATGGAGGATGTTCTCGAAGTTCGCGCCCCGCCAGCCATAGATGGACTGGGCATCGTCGCCGACCACCATCAGGTTGCGGTGCTCCCCGGCAAGCAGCTCGACGATCTCCGCCTGGATCACGTTGGTGTCCTGGTACTCGTCGACCAGCAGGTAGCGCAGCCGCCGCGCCAGCTCCACGTTCGGGTTCTCCGTCAACAGCCGGTGCCAATTGGCCAGCAGGTCGTCGAAGTCCATGGCGTTGTTGGCTTTCTTTTTGCCGCGGTACTCGCCCTGGATCGCCTCCAGCTCGGGCAAAAACTCCTCCAGCCAGGGGTACTCGCGCTGCAGCAGTGCCTCCAGGGTCAAATGGCGGTTGAAGGCCATCGACAGCACGTTCTGTACCACCGCGGCGACCGGGAACTTGCGTTCGGTCTTGCCCACGCACTCGGCGACGGCCGCCTTGATGAGATCGCGGCTGTCCGTCTCGTCCAGGATGGTAAAGTTTCGCTCGTAGCCGATGAGGTTGCCGTAGCGGCGCAGGAAGCGATTGGCCACGCTGTGAAACGTGCCGGCCACCAGCCCCTTGCTGCGGGCCTTGATCCCCAGCAAGGCGTCGACGCGGAGCTGCATCTCCTCGGCCGCCTTGTTGGTGAAGGTGACCATGAGGATCGTCTCGGGCGGCACGCCGGTTTCGATCAACCGGGCCACCCGGTGCGTGATCACGCGCGTCTTGCCGCTGCCCGCCCCGGCGATTACCAGGGCCGGCCCCTCCAGGTGAGCGACGATGCGTTCCTGATCGGGGTTCAGTTGGGACATTGCTGCGGCTTCGTGCGGTGGGGTCTGGCGGCCTCCATGCCTTGCGCTCACCGTATCACGATGGGGTGTGGGAAAGAAGCGAGGCAATACATCGCAAGACGCACGGCCAGGGAAAGTCGGGTCTGCGCAAGGGCGGTCATCATCCCCTCACTCCCTCCCACCGTGTACTGCTCAATGCGCTCAATGCATTCGAGTATGTGAATTACATAAAGTCGCTCATCCTTCACAGCGGAACCGCCTCCGCCAGCACGCGGTCCCGGATGTACCAATGCACGGCATCCGGTTCCACTACGTCCACCTTGCACCCCAGCAGGTCTTCCAGCGCCTGAATCAGGGCCACGTGATCGAGCAAGCTTCGGCCCTCCTCGAGCTCGACGAGAATATCCACGTCGCTAGTCGGTTTGGCGTCCCCCCGGGCGACAGAGCCGAATACGCGTACATTGTGGGCACCATGAGCGGTGGCGATGCGCAGTATATCGTCGCGCTTTGCTTTCAGCAGCTCATGGATCGGCGTCGATGCTGGCATGGTGATGGTGCCTGTCTTTTGACGAGCATGGATGCCCTGGGCGGACGGGTATCGTTGCATCGCAGGCCCCGAGACTGAAGTACGGCGTCCGATCCGCCCCTACGCGCCACGGCAACCCGCTTGCTCATCATGGCGCGAAGGGTGCCATAGCCCAATTTAGCACACTATCGCCTACCCCTTCCGGCGGAGCGCCACGCCGGTCTCTGCCGCCCGCCGCACGCCCGCATCGAGCTGCAGGCCGAATCCGTCGGCGAGCCGGGTGAGGTAATTGAACAGCCCCACCACGTGCCCCACCTCCAGGCAGGCCTGATCGTCAAAGCCCAGGCCGCGCAGGGGCCGCCAATCCGCCTCGGTCATGCGGGTGGGGTGGGCGCTGAGCTTTTCCGCCACCTCGCACAGCGCGCGCCGGCGGGGCGAGAGCCCTTCCACTTCGCGCCAGCGCTTGGCCTTGATGGCCTCCACCAGGGCATCCTCGCCGCTTTCCACACGCAGAAACTCCGCGTGAGACTGCGTTCAGTAAAAGCAGTCCTGGGCCGCGGCCGCGACGGCCGCCACCATCTCCCGCTCGCTGCGGGAGAGGCTGCCGGGCTTGAACATCACCTGGGCATACAGCGTCCGGAAGGCCGGCCCGATGGTGGCGTGCGCCAGCAGAAGGCGGGTCATGGGCGGAATGAAGCCGAAGTCGTAGGGATTCTTCGCGCCGGGCCGGAAATACTGCTCCACCTGCGCGGGAGCCGCCAGCTCGACAAAGGCTTCCTTGGGGTGTGCATTCGACATGAATGGCCTCGCGGATGCGAACGGTTCGGGGTCAGGATTAGAAGGCTTGTGATTTAATGCCTGCGCGGGAGGACAAGTCCCCCCGCAAATTGCTTTCTGTCAGAGCGATTTTAGCGCTTCACGCAAGATGCGGGGGTGAACAGCCTGCAATCGCTGCCGGGCGTGCGGAGTGGCCGCGCGTGGGCGGGCGTGACCAGGGGATACGCCAGCTCTTTTCCGCTGACCCCAGCAGCCCGCTGCACCGCTGGTGAGTACCCATCGCCGGGGCGCCGCGCGATCAGGGGGTGATCTGTGTGCCCACGCCCTTGTCGGTGAACAGTTCTGCGATGATGGCGTGATGATCGCCGCCATTGATAATCGTGGCGGAGCCGACGCCGCCGCTCAGGCAGTACAGCATCGCTTCCACCTTGGGCACCATACCCCCGGAGATCACCCCCTTATCGATGAGCCGCAAGGCCTCTGGCGCCCTCAGCGAGGAGACGAGCCGCCCGTCCTTCATCACGCCATTCACGTCCGTCATAAAGATCATTTTCTCCGCCTTGAGCGCCGCCGCAATGCACGCCGCCGCGCTGTCGGCATTGATGTTATAGGTTGTCCCATCCCCTCCCATGCCGATGGGAGAGACGACGGGAATGTAGCCGTTGTCCAGCAGCAGGTTGATCAGGCTGGGATTTACCGACTCGATTTCGCCCACGAAGCCGAGGTCGACACCCTGAACGTGCTGCATCTTGCGGGCGTGAAGCATGCCGCCGTCCTTGCCGCTGAGGCCGACCGAGCGGCCACCCTGCGCGCTGAGCAAGGCTACGATCTCCTTGTTGACCAAGCCCGAGAGCACCATCTCGGTGACACTCAATCCTTCGCGGGTGGTCACGCGCAGGCCCTCGACGAAGGCCGCCTCCTGGCCCATGGCCTTCATGATGCGGCTGACCTCCGGCCCGCCGCCGTGCACGATCACCGGCAGCATGCCCAGCGACTGCAGCAACACGACGTCGTGGGCGAAGCCGAGCTTGACCGCCTCGTTGACCTGGGCCGCGCCACCGTACTTAATGACGACGATCTTACCTTTGAACCTGCCGATATACGATAGGGCCTCGATCAGCAGAGCCGTCTTGGCCGGATTGGCAACTGCATCGAGTCCTTCCGCGGGAGTTTCGTCTTTGGCCTTCATGGCACGGTTGAGGGAGGGGATTCACGGCGTGGAGGTGTATACCTGCTAATCGGCAGCCTCGTCACCGCCATCGGCGGCGACAGCGTTCTCGGCGCTCTGGTCCGGCTCGTCGGGGGAGGCATCGGCAAGTTGTGGCCGCTCCCACATGGACTTGGTGGCGAACAGGTATTTGAAGCGATGGGACTCGATGGAGATTTCATCTCCTTCCTTTAAATAGCGCTGCTCGACGCGCCGGTTGTTTACGAACGTGTTGCCGAGAACACTGAGATCCTGGAGCTTGTGGCGCCCGCCGACCTGCTCGATTTTAGCATGACGATAGTAAACGGAGCGCGACTTGATGATCAGGTCGTTGCTCTCCGAGCGGCCGATGAAGATCTTGTTCTTGGTGATGTAGTAGGTGCGATTGGGCGTTTGCTGCGCGACCAGGATGGGCATCCCCTTGCGGATGGGGCCTTTCAGTCGGTCGAATTTGATCTGGGACTTACCCTCCGGCGGTGTAACGGAGGAATAGCGAACGATCTTGGCATTGCGGTTGTCCCGATACAGCAGGGTCAAATCCCCCAGATCCAGGACGTCGCCATCCTTCAGCAGGGTGCGGCGAACCCGGCGGCGATTGACCAGCAGGGCATTGCGGTAGTTCTTGTCCTCCATCAGGTACCCGTACTTGCGCATCGAAAGGGTTACCTTATTGAGGTTTGCGGAAAGACGCAGTGCTCCGGCAGTCTTGATCTGGCTGACAAAGTCGAGCGCCTGGAACCGCTCCTCCAGAGGGATGAAGAGCCGCCGCTCGCTGGGGGAGATCACCTCGAAGCCGGGTCCCGCAATCTGATTCACCATGCGGGCGCGGCGCGTCAGCCAGAATATTCCGGGAAGGGTCAGCAAGGCCATCAGGCCACGGATGGCAAAGCTTACCGTGTCCAGCGTGGGAGACGGTGGCGCCCCTTCACGCCTCCCGGCCGGCAGCCCGATGACGGCCTCGTGCCCGCCGGCCGCCGTCGGGGTTCCAACCGACTCCTCGGATCGCCGCATCTCCAGCGCGGCGCCGCTGCCCGGTGGACGGTCGCTGCCGGTACGCGCGGAGCCGGGGGAAATCGAAGCGCTCGCGCGCGGTGGTGTGCCGGGCTTCCCGAGGACGTGCGGAGATGCCGCAAAGCTGCCGCCCGCCATGGCCTCGCCCGGAGACGGGCGCACCGCGGCGGCCTTCGCAGCCGGGGTGGTGGTGGCGTGGGTTGTGCCTGCCCATAGGAGCCCCGCGGCCACCAGCCAAGGCAGAGCATTGCCGAATCGGAAGAGCGGGGCGGGACTTGTCCTTACGTCATGACTGCGTTTCATGAAGCCTCTCCGTACTGCAGCAGGGCGGAGCCGACCTTGATGAGGTCGCCGCGCTTGAGCGCTTGTTCTTGAACCTGCCGGTAATTGACAAGCACCATGCCACCCTGCTCATTGTCGACGATCTCGTAATGATCACCCCTCCACCGCAGCGTGCAGTGAAAGGGGTAAATTTCCTGATAATTGAGCAATGGGATGTCGTTTCTTTCGCTCTTGCCCATCGTGATCCGCATTCCGTCCAGGGGAAAGATGGCGTCCTCGCCTGGGCCGGTCAGCAACCGCAGCCAACGGCGGGCGACCCGCTTCTCCCACCAATACAGAGCCACGGCCAACAATGCGCCCCATAGGCTGATGCTAGCCATGACGACCCATGCGTTATTCATGAATTGTTGGATCAAGGGGGCAATGGGAATACCCAACGCGAATCCCACCACCAATCCCGTGATGGATCGCCGGACAATCCTTGCCCGATTAGCGTGGGCCAACGCCGAGCCGACACCAATGCTTGCCCCAATCAACCCCAGCAGGATGGGCGGCCACGCCCACGTGCGGACAATTGCGGCCAGGCCATCCACTTCCTCCATGCGACCGTAGGGCTGCTCCGCGATCCATAGGATGAAGCTCAATCCGCCTGCGCCCAACAGTGTGCCCAAAACTGCGCCCAACATCGCACTTTGCAGTGTGCGGTATGAGTAGCGGTGCACGATCTCGTCGATTGGCGAAAGGAACGTTCCCAATCCGAAGCCCAAGGCAGCGCCGGGCAGCAGCGCCATGATTGCGGCAGGATTGCGCACGGATTGCACAAGAAGCGCACATTCATACAAAAATGCGCCCCAAACTCCAGCCGCCCCGCCCAGCAAAAGCACCTTCCAGCACAGGCTATTCAGTGCTGCCGTCCTCCAATTCATACGGACCTCGCCCGTCGGATTCCCGCCGGCGCTCCTAAGGTGCAACCGCCCGTCACGGAAGTGGCAGGCGGAGCATATACGGTGAGGGATGCTACGCAGTGCCGGCGGGATTGGACTTACACCGCCATCAGCGGCACCGACCCTCCAGGCGATGGATTGCCTGTGAGGCCGGCCGGGGAGGAGTCGCCGGGAACTGGGATCGGCAGGGAATCGATCGGGCTATATTCTAGCGTAATTTTAGCGTGCGCTAAACCCAAAAATCATTCAACTTGCGCTATGAGGACTCTTTAAATACCGCCTAATGTTGGACCTATTATGACTAATTTATATTTATTCTTTCTGGGTTTTCTGATTTTACACAAACCAAACCTAAGAAATAATGTCATCACATGATTGGGAACAAGCACTATCCATCATTGGTGAAATAGTTGAGTCCGCATATGACTAGTTTCATGAATATTCCGCTGAATTGTATCCCATATGATTTCGACAGTCGGTCCGCCGCGCCATATCTCCGTTGCGCGGATAATCCATACCGCGCGGACAAATGGAGTGCCTTATATTCATCGGGACCTTCCGCCGGTGTGACCGTCTGCCTAAATTGGCGATGCTTCTACCCTGTCTGCTAAGCGTTACCACACCGTTTCAAATAATTATGGAAAAATTTCCAATCTACTTCATCGTATCACTAGATTGTAGAGACAGCATTTGTAGCGATTAGTGGTTGTCAATACTTCGTCGCACCGTTTGCATTCGACTGCAAATTTTGACGCCGTATTATTGCATTTCCATTGCGCGTCACGGCATCATCTTACCACGCACACCCGATTTGTAAAAGAACAAAACAGGCGCGGGAAGCGGGCCAGGACATTTTTCGGATCGATTGGACAGGATCGCGGGGCGAGCCCATTTTTCCGCACCAGCAGATCTGGCAGCCTCGGCATTCTGGATGGTGCAAGGCTGCATAGTGTGCATTGGCTGTGGGGGCCCGCGGGGAGGACCGGGCCACGGCCGCCTAATCTTCGGGAAAGCGCTGGGATCGGCGCCGGATAAACGTCGGTATATCCAAGTCGGAATCCATTTGGCCGCTGCGGCCGCCTGCGCGCTTTTCGTCCGGACGATAGCTGATGGGAATCTGCGGTGTCGTTTCCACCGGTTCGAGGACGGGATCCTTCAACTCGTAGACCTCCGCGCCCGGCGCATCTTCGGCGTCTTGATCCCGGTCGCCGAGTCCCTCCATGCCAAAAAAGGGAGCCGCTTCACCGCTGTTGGAAGCTGGGGCGAGGGAATCTGCCTCGTCCTCTTCATCATCGGCCGGTAAAGTTTCATTGCGCGTCGAGGTGAACACCTTGTAGGAGGATCGCCCGCGGGAACCCTCGGCACTCGCGCGCAGGTCCGAGCGGGACTTGATGGGAGCCCCGTTGAAACCCGTGGCAATGACGGTTACCTCGATCTGGTCCTCGGGCATGGCCTCGTTGATGTTCGCTCCGAAGATGATGTTGGCGTCTTCATCGGCGTGGTCCTCGATGAAACTTGCCGCCTCGTTGACCTCGTGAAGCGTGAGGGACGGAGGCCCGGTTACGTTAATGAGAATCCCCTTGGCCCCGTCGATGCGGCAATCATCCAGCAGCGGGCTGTGGATGGCTTTTTCCGCGGCTTCAATGGCCCGATTTTCGCCCGTGCCGGTGCCTGTCCCCATGATGGCCTGGCCCATATTCGCCATCACCGTGTGCACGTCGGCGAAATCCAGGTTGATCAGACCTTCATTGTTGATCAGATCGGAGATTCCCTGAATCGCCACGCGCAGCACGTCGTCGGCCATGATGAAGGCCTCCACGATGGTGGTCTTCTTGTTTGCCAGCAACAGCAAATTGTCGTTCGGAATGACAATGAGGGTGTCCACGCACTTGCGAAGTTGGATGATGCCTTCCTCGCCATTGCGTTGGCGCACCTTGCCCTCGAACTTGAACGGTTTGGTCACCACGCCCACTGTCAGGCAGCCGATTTCCCGCGCCACCTCCGCGATCACCGGGGCGGCCCCGGTTCCGGTGCCGCCACCGAGCCCGGCCGTGATGAACACCATATCCGCGCCGATCAAATGTTCGCGAATGGCTTCGATGTCCTCCATGGCCGCCTCGCGGCCGATCTCCGGCTTGGCGCCAGCGCCCAGGCCTCGCGTGCAGTGTCCTCCAAGCTGGAGCTTGTGGGGCGCTGATGAAGTCTTGAGATCTTGCAGATCGGTGTTGGCCACGATGAAGTCCACCGAACGGATGCCCGCGGAGATCATGCGATTGACCGCGTTGCCGCCACCACCACCGATACCGATCACCTTCAGTGCCGGCGCGCTGGGGCCGACTTCTTTGATATCTTCAATCCCGACCATCACCATACCTTGACTCCTTTGCAGTTACGCCGACCAAATTCCTCCTTGGCCATGACCGGCCACCGGGCCGGCAGGCTGAGGTGACGCCCATGCGCCTC
>JACZVE010000392.1 GCA_022572825.1 SAR324 cluster bacterium | reverse complement strand
GTGGAACAATGGCGACTCGGGCGCGACCGTCCCGCCTGCCCGAGCCGGTGACGAAGTGTCCGCGGGGTTGAATCTGCTCGAAAGCTGCGGTTCGTGCACGGCCTGCATCGATGCCTGCCCCACCAATGCCATCGTGGCGGACAAGACGGTGGATGCGCGGCGTTGCATCTCCTACCTCACCGTCGAGCTGAAGGGTCCCGTTCCGGAAGCGCTGCGCCCGGCAATGGGGGATTGGGTGTTCGGCTGCGACATCTGCCAGGACGTCTGCCCCTGGAACCGCAAGGCCCAGCCAGGCGATGAGGCAGCGTTCAAGAGCGGGCTGGAGGGTGCCCGTCCATCCCTGGCCGCGTTGCTGGCGCTGGACGATACCGCGTTTCGCCAGCGCTTTCGCCACACGGCGCTCTGGCGGGCCAAACGGCGAGGCGTGCTTCGCAATGCCGCCATCGCGCTGGGCAATGTCGCCGCGGAGTCCGCCTCGCGCAAGGGGGCCGGCCAACGCGGGCTCGTGAAGCAGGCGCTCCCCGCCCTGGCCGGCGCGCTTGCGGATGCGGAGCCGTTGGTGCGGGGGGCTGCCGCCTGGGCGCTGGGCCGGATCGGGACGCCCAACGCGCGCAAGGCCGTTTCACAGGCGCTCGGCGCCGAAAACGATGCCTCCGTGCGTGGGGAGATGACGCGGGCCCTGGGGCAGAGCGGGACACCGGCTTCCGGCGACGGCGCGGCGCTACCGCGGGCAAACGGTTTGCGCGGCCCGTAGCCGGCGCACGGCGCATTCCCGCATGGAATCGTGCCAGCCTGCCGCCAGTCGAACAGATAAAACCGGCTGCAGGGTCCACACCACACGCCACCGGGAGCAAATCATGGCGAAAGGCAAGGTGCTGTCCATCCACACCTGCGGCCAGGCCAGCGATCCCATGTCCACGCATGGGGAGGTGCAGGCCGTCCGCCACCAGGGACTGCGGGGAGACCGTTACCTCAGCCGCACGGGCACCTACTCGAAGCATCACGCCCCGGACCGGGAACTGACCCTGATCGAATCGGAAGCCCTGGAGGCGCTGCGGCGCGAGCACGGCATCACGTTGGAACCGGAGGAAACGCGGCGCAATCTGGTCACGGAAGGAATTTCCCTGCAAGAGCTGATCGGCAAGCAGTTCCGGGTCGGCGAGGAGGTCGTGCTGGAAGGCATTCGCCCCTGCGAACCATGCGGCTATCTGGAGGAGATTACCGGCAAGAAGGTGTTCGAGCCGTTGAAGGAGCGGGGCGGCCTGCGCACCTCCATCGTCCGGAGCGGCACCATCCGGGTGGGAGACGCCATCGCGGAACTCGCCGAGGCGGAAGCCGTTGCCGCCGTCCCGACCCCCGGCGGCTGATGGGGCGCGCTCAGGCCCCCTGTGCCCGCAAGAAGGCGTAGGCGTTGCGGAACAGAGCCAGCCCGTCGCCGTCTTCGCCGCTACCGGAACTGCGCGAACGGCGCGTCCAGCGCGGATGGTTGGTGTAATGGTTGAACGCCTCCGGATGGGGCATCATGCCCATCACCGTGCCGCGGGAATTGCACAACGCCGCGATCCCGTGAGGGGACCCGTTGGGGTTGGCCGGGTATTCCTCGGTCGGCACTCCACCGGGCAGGCAGTAGCGAAGCGGCGCCAGCTTGCGCTCCAGCAGTCCCTCCAGCAATGCGCCGCTTTCGCCTATCAGGCGTCCTTCTCCATGGCGCACCGGCAACTCGATCGACTCGATCCCGCGCGTAAACACACAAGGCGAGTTCGGATCGCCCCGCAGCCGCACCCAGCGGTTCTCGAAGCGCCCGCGCGCATTGGTGGTCAGCGTGACCCGCTGAAGCGGGTCGCCGTTGTCCGCTTCGGGCAGCAGTCCCAGCCGGACCAGCAACTGGAAGCCGTTGCAGACCCCCAGTACCAGGCGTCCCTCCTGGACGAAGGCACGGAGCTGCTCGAAAAAGGTGCCGCCGCCGGGCAGCCTCCGGTAGCGGAAGCGGTTGGCGCAGGCGCGGGCCCCGCCCAGGTCGTCCCCGTCCAGGAAGCCTCCGATCAGAATCAGGAAGCGGTAGTCGTCCAGGCACAGCGCGCCGCCGTAGAGCTCGTTGATGTGGCGCACCTCCACTGCCTCCGGCGCTGCGCCCGCCCGAGCGCAGGCGTAGACGGTCTCCTTTTCGCAGTTGGTGCCGAAACCGGACAGGATGAGGGTGTGCATCAGGTCGTCCTTCATAAGGGAACGGCCTCACGGTAGATCTTATCCCGCAAATAAGGACTGACACCACCGTCGGTTATAATATCCACGTGGCACCCGAGCGACTCTTCGACGTCCTGCCAGAATGCCACGAGATCGAGGTAGGTGCGCCCCGGCCCCATCTCGACGAGCAGATCGAGCGTCTCGCGCTCAGCCCGTTGTACAAACCCGTGGTCGATCGACTGCGCTGCTTCCGAGGCATCTCGACGATCGCTGCGATGACGCTCGCTACGGAGATCGGCGACTGGCGTCGCTTCGAGCGACCCGGCCAACTCATGGCCTATCTCGGACTTGTGCCCAGTGAGCACTCTTCAGGAAACCGAGAGCGCAGGGGGCCGATCACCAAGGCCGGCAACAGTCGATGCCGTCACGTACTGGTGCAGGCCGCCTGGCACTACCGTCATCGGCCCACCGTGGGCCTCGAGCTCAGGAGGCGACAACACGATCACCCACCTGAAGTCATCGGCCATGCGTGGAAGGCCCAACACCGCCTCTACAAACTCTATCACCGTATCGCGGCCAAGAAGTCGTCGAATATCGCAGTCGTCGCTGTGGCCCGAGAACTCGTGGGCTTCCTGTGGGCCGTGATGCACGAACTCGAGATCGAACAGACTACTTCACTCAGCGAGGCTGCCTAACGACAAGCGAGGACCCGAGGCACGATCGGAGAACGCTCGACCGAACTATGTGGTACGGCCCACGGGCCTGAACCCACGCCCTTAGAAAGAGCCAGCTCCAGACGAATCTGACTTACTGCCGCTCTGAGCCCCAGGGCCTAACCGGCGAATATCAGTAGGATCATCGTCGAAGCTGTCCTCGGGTCCTCACCCTACAACTTGACGTCAGCCCTTTCATATCAGTCCCGCACTGTTCGCATAATCAACATCGCCATTGTTTCCAGCGGTGGTACCCGACCCTTGGGTTTCCTGCGTGTTTGTACCGGTGACGAGGCTTGATCCACCACCAGCGCCGCCGCCGCCGCTGCTTTCGCTTGAAGCAGCGCCACCACCACCACCTCCGTAA
>JACZVE010000391.1 GCA_022572825.1 SAR324 cluster bacterium | reverse complement strand
CGCGGCGTATCCGACCGCCGCGTTTTCCCGTCAAGGTAGCCGGTACGCTTCGGCCCGGTTGTCGATGAGCCAGGGCGAATCCTATCGCACCGGGCGCGGCGCACAATTCAATGCGGGGCGACCGCGCAAACGCCAGCGCGTCACTGCCATGCAGCGTAATGCGCAACATGACAACCGGGACCGGCCTGATCGTCCGCACTTTCCGAACGACCTGCCCTCGCCCCGCAAGAGGTTTGATTTTCCCGATGATCGTTGAAATACTGACCGATGAATCGGCGCCGTGCCGCACCGCGCCACGGCCTGCTGTATTGCACCCGCTCGCGGCAATTGCGATATGACCACACTGACGCAAACAAACCAGGATATACACCGCTTCGCCGCCAACGCGGTGCGCTTTCTTTCCATGGACGCGGTGGAAAAGTCCAAGTCGGGTCATCCCGGCATGCCCATGGGAATGGCCGACATTGCCACCGTGCTGTGGTGCCGTTACATGCGCTTCAACCCGGCGAACCCCAAGTGGCTGAACCGCGACCGCTTCGTGCTGTCCAACGGGCACGGCTCCATGCTGCTGTACAGCCTGCTGCACCTTACCGGCTACGATCTGCCCATGGACGAGCTGAAAAATTTTCGCCAGCTGGGCAGCAAGACGCCGGGCCATCCGGAGGCCGGGCACACGCCGGGAATCGAGGTCACCACCGGTCCGCTGGGCCAGGGCATCGCAAACTCCGTGGGCCTGGCGCTGGCGGAACGCACCCTGGCGGAGCGGTTCAATAGGCCCGGCCACGACATCATCGATCATTACACCTACGTATTCTGCAGCGACGGCGACCTGATGGAGGGCGTGAGCCACGAGGCCTGCAGCCTGGGAGGCCATCTGGGACTGTCGCGCCTGATCGCGTTCTATGACGACAACCACATCAGTATCGACGGAGAAACCAAGCTCTCGTTCTCCGAAGACATTCCCCAGCGCTTCCAAGCGTACGGCTGGCACACCCAGACGGTGGACGGCCACGACCAGGAGGCCATCGCCAGGGCCATCGAGGCCGCTCAGGCCGAGACAGGCAAGCCGTCCCTGATTGCCTGCCGCACCGTGATCGGGTGGGGCGCGCCCAGCAAGGCAGGTACGGCGAGCACGCACGGCACGCCCCTGGGCGCCGAGGAGGTGGCGGCGACCCGCAAGAGCCTGGGCTGGGAGTGGCCGCCCTTCGAGCTGCCCCCGCACGTGCTGGGCTTCTGGCGTGAGGCGATGGGGCGCGGCCAAGCCTTCGAGCAGGACTGGAACGAGCGGCTGGAGGCCTATCGCAAGGCTCACGCCGCCGAAGGCAAGGAGCTGGTGCGAATCATCGAAGGTCGGCCCGCCACCGGGTGGGAGGCGCCGCTGCAAGCGTTGCGGGATAAATGGATTTCTGAGCCGCCGGAGGCGGACGCGACCCGTTCGGCTTCCGGCAAGGCGCTGGAGGCCTTCGCCATGTCTCATGCGGATCTGATCGGCGGATCGGCGGATCTGACGCCTTCCAACAACACGCGTGTGAAGGCCTACCAGGATATCGCGCCGGGAAGTTACGCCGGCAGGTACGTGCGCTACGGCGTGCGCGAACACGGTATGGGGGCGGTGCTCAGCGGTCTGTCCGCCCACGGCGGGATAGTGCCCTACTCGGGCACGTTTCTGATGTTCTCGGACTACATGCGCCCCTCGATCCGCCTGGCGGCCCTGACGGGCATCCAGGTGATCTATGTGTTCACCCACGATTCCATCGGGCTGGGCGAGGACGGGCCCACCCATCAGCCGGTGGAGCACTTCGCCGCCCTGCGCGCCATCCCCAATCTGCGCGTGTACCGGCCCGGCGACTCGCGGGAAACGCTGGAGTCCTGGGCCGAGGCCCTCAAGCAGCGCGACGGCCCCAGCGCCCTGCTGCTGACCCGGCAGAAGCTTCCCACACTGCCCGGCACCGGCGAAGGCGGCGTGGCCAGGGGCGGCTACGTCCTGGCCGACGCACCGGACGGTCTGGAACTGAAGGCGCTGCTATTGGGCACCGGTTCGGAGCTGCACCTGGCGGCCCTGGCCCGGGACGCGCTGGCGGCGGAAGGCATTGGCGCCCGGGTGGTGAGCCTGCCCTGCTGGGAGGTGTTCGCCGCGCAGCCGGAGTCCTATCACAACGATGTGTTGCCGCCCGCCGTGACCTGCCGCGTCGCCGTGGAGGCCGGGGTCTCGCAAGGCTGGGAACGCTGGCTGGGCACCACCGGGCGCATGGTGGGCATGACCGGCTACGGTGGCTCGGCACCGGCCGGCGATCTGTTCGCCCATTTCGGGATCACCGCGGAGGCCGTCGTGAAGGCCGCCAAGGCACAGCTTGGGTGAAGGGTTGCGTCCCTGGCCGGCACCGGCGCCCACTCCACGCGGAGACCATGATCCTCATCGCCCCCTCCATCCTGTCGGCCGATTTCGGCCGCATCAACGAGGAGATCGCCTCGGTGCACAACGCCGGGGCCGTGTCTTGGTGTAATTCTGGTGTAATCGCGCAATGCTGGTTTGGTGGATGCACCATACTCGCCAGCGCCGGGCGATTCCCGCGCGGCCGTCGAGACGAGCCGAAGCCGGCCGCGTCAAAGATGGGCTGGTACCGATCATACAGCGATGTCTGCGCCCACCTCCGCCAGGCGCCGGCCATTCCCGGTCCAAATAGAAATCGGGGCGGAACCCGTCGACGGATACGAGTACGACATGATCCGCGAGAGGAGCGGCCGATGCGGGGCTCACGATCGCAAGACAAAGCGCCACAATAGCGCACCCTCGTATTGGTACAGACATAACGGTTTCCTCCGCGCGTTACCCGCACTTGCAACAAACACGGGCGAATTCCTAAGATTTACCGGCAAGGCCGCCCATGCATCGAGCCATTATGGGCGTGGCAATGGGCGCTTTCAATGCGTGACGGAACCTGAGATTAGGCGCTGTCGAAACGCCTAACATTGGGTCATGCTCAGGTCTTAAACTTTCTAACCCGGTGAGATATCCGGCCTAATCCGCTCGACTACACGGGTTAAAGCCCTGATCGGCGAAGTTCGAAACTGATAAAATTGCTCCGGCGCAGCAGAGATTTTCCTCATGAACGACTCAAAAATCGTCACTCGAGATAATAAATTGTCGCCGGCGCTTGCCTCTTCTGATATCTCGATTCCCTCCGCTTTCTCCTAACCACTTGCGACAAAAGCATTAACGCTACTACTTCCCCTTTTGGCATGCCCTTTGCGTCCTTATATCATTAAC
>JACZVE010000043.1 GCA_022572825.1 SAR324 cluster bacterium | reverse complement strand
GGCGTAAACCATTGATAAGGTATTTGTTTTCGGAATTGCCAGGCAAGGAACGCATTCGATAAAGGAGTACCCAATGATTGGAATGGCTTTTATAAGTTTTCTCATTCTGCTCGTCATCAGCGTTGTCGTATCCGCGATCCTTCACTTCGGGTTCCGGTACTACGTAATTCCAGGGTGGTGGTCCTTCCTGTCGAAAATCATCCTCGGCTGGATCGGCGCCTGGCTGGGATCACCGGTCTTCGGTTCTTGGTTCCCTGGCCTCAATTGGGAGCAGGTCTATTACATTCCGGCCATCCTCGGCTCGCTGGCCCTGCTGATTCTGGCCGTGGACATCGGCAAGATGCGCGGCAACGGCGCTCCGGGCGGCCGGCGCTAGCATATTTACGATTGCCCCCGGGTGCGCGGATTCGTTGACCCACGGAGCGCTGCCCGTCTTCTGCGGCTCTCCGTGCGGCGGCAACGCATGGTTGCCGTGGGGGTTATTGCGCGCCTTCCGCGGTGTAGGTGCCCGCTGGGAGGCTTTCCCCTGCCGCCGGGCCCACGGCACCGCTCGGGAGGCGGGGCCGCTACTTCCCACCGTGTCCCTGGATCGACTAGCTCCAATAGCAATTTGCGATTGTACTTCGCGTCGGACCCTCGGGGCACAGCGCAGTTTTTGCTCGGCGTGTTTCGACTGCGATTACTCTACCGCGAAGGTCGCAGGGGTTTCCGGCGGGAAGCAGCGGCGGGACCTCGCCAGGGCGACTCCGTTTCCCGCGCCAGCCAGTCCAGGTAGGCCGGATTGCCGGCTTCGATAGGCAGGGCCACCACGCACGGGCACTCATAGCTGTGCATCGCCTTGACCTTGTCGATCAGGTCCGCCAGCAACTCCTCCCTGGTTTTGGCGATGAGCACGGTCTCGTTATCGTCCTGCAGCTCCCCTTCCCACCAGTACATCGAGTTCATCCCGGGAATGATGTTCACGCAGGCGGCCAGCCGCGCCTCGACGAGGGCGCGGCCGATGCGGCGGGCCTCTTCCTGTGTTCCCGTGGTCATGTAGACGAATCGCAATCCCATGCCGCTCCTGCCTCGCTGCCGTGATAGGATTGAATGCCCGCGTGCGCCCGCGCAGCGAACCTTACACGAGTTCTCCCCAGAACTCTTCCTCGTAAGCTTCCGAGTCCATTTCATATTGGGGAAAATCCGCCAGATCCTGCTCGATGCCCGCGTGCAGAAAGGAGCTCACCCAGCGAAAAACATCGTTGTGCTGGATGTTGCGCTTGAGGCGCCGCATGCGCTCGGACCGCTCCTGCAGGTCCATCTTGTAGGCTTGGTATACCGCGTCGGCCACCCCTTCGCGGTTGTAGGGATTGACCAACAGCGCGCCGCGGCGGAGCTGCGAGGCAGCGCCCGCAAACTCGCTGAGAATAAGTACGTTGTTGCCATCCACGCTGCAGGCGCAATACTCCTTGGCCACCAGGTTCATCCCGTCGTCCAGCGGTGTGATCAGGGCAATTTCCGCCGTGCGATAATACGCAAGCAATTCGGTGCGGGACAAACTGCGAAAGATGTATTGAATCGGCACCCAGCCCGGCTCGGCGAACTTCCCGTTTATCTCCCCGACCAATTGTTCGATCTCCATTTTCAATTCATCGTACTTGGGAATTTCCCGCCGGCTGGGCACCACCACCTGGATGAAACTCACCTTGTCGCGCAACTCGGGAAAGCGTATCAGCGTATCGCGCATGGCATCCAGCTTGTAGGGTATGCCCTTGGTATAGTCCAGGCGGTCGATTCCCAGTATCAGGGTGCGATTGCGTAGGGCGAACTTTAGATTTCTCGATTCCGCGTCCACCTCCGGTGACATCGCGCCCCTGGCGAAGGACTGATAGTCGATTCCGATCGGAAAGTAGCCGATCCGCACTTCCCGTCCGTTCAGGCGCGCCACGCTCACCGGCCCTTTGCCGTACAGCCGCACGTCGCGGAACATGGAGCGTACGCAATGCACGAAGTTGCGCTTGTGACGCTGGGTCTGAAAGCCGACCAGATCGAAGTGGAGCAGGCTTTCCAGGATCTGCCGCCGCCAGGGCAGCTTGTGAAAAATATCCGGCGGCGGGAAAGGGATGTGCAGGAAGAAGCTCAGGGGCACCTTGCACCCCAGCGCCCGCAACTCCTGCGCGAGGGTCATCAATTGGTAGTCGTTTACCCAAAGATAATCGTCCGCCCGGGCATGCTCGAACACCGTCTTGGCGAAATTGGCATTGACGCGCTGGTAGGCCGTCCAATAGGCCGGATCGTAGTTGCAAAGGGATTGCAGACTGTGAAAGAGCGGCCAGATGATCTCGTTGGAAAATCCATAGTAATACTGCTCCAGATCCTCGGCGGTCAAATTCACCGGCACGAGCGTATAGCCGACGCCGCGGGTCGCAGCGTCCAGCACGCTGCGCGCTCGATCCAGATCCGGCACGCCGGGCCATCCGATCCACACCCCGCCTCGATTGCGGAGCACCGGTGCCAGCGCGGTCACCAGACCGCCGGCGCTCGGATCGGCCAGCCAACGCCCCTGATCCTTGCGCAGTGAGATCGGCAGGCGGTTGGAAACGATGATCAGCCGCTTATCCGCCGCGTTGTTCATGGTAGACTCCGGCACGCCGTCATCCATCGGTCGAGAAACGCCAGCAGCTCCTCGGGAGGAATCAGCCATAGCGCCGCCGCCGTTTCGCGAAATTCCGGACGAACGAGCACACCCAGCCCCCGATCGGCAATGGCCTCGAATGCGTCCTCATCGGTCAGATCGTCCCCCAGATACGCGCTGTTCGCATTCGCCCCCCCCTCGTCCAACAGGCGCCGTACGGCGGTGCCCTTGTTGTGGCCCGGCACGCGCAGCTCCCATCCCCCGTCGAACGGGTGCACCTCCATGCCGCGGGCACCGGCCACCGCCTGCCAGGCGGCTTTGACATGGGCGCTGGCCGCGGCGGCTTGCGAAGCATTCAATCCCCGCAGGTGAAAGGCAACGCTGGCCGGCTTTTTCTCCACGCGTGCGCGATAGGTCTGCGCTATCGCGGCCACCGCTTCCGCCAAGCCCTGCACGGCCCCTGGCGGCAGCTCCGCCAGGGAGTAGCTTCCATCCGGGCCCAGCCGCTCCCACCCATGGCTGCCCCACACCTCCGGGGAAGGCGACAGCCCGGCCAACCGTACCACCTCATCCGCCCTGCGGCCGCTGATCAGGACGACGCGCGTGTGGCCGGCCGCGATCAAGACGGACAGCCGCTCGCGCACCCCAGGGTAAGGTAAAGCGGCATCGCGTTCCTCTCTGAAGGGTGCCAGGGTGCCATCGTAATCGAGCATCAGCACCCGGCTCGGGCCTGCGCCCACCCTCTCGAAAAAGGCCTCCAGATCGAACCCTGACTTGAGATGCTTCATCGGGGCTTAGAGTGCGGGGCCCAGACCGATAGAGCCGATCCGCACTGCGATCAGGATCCGGGATTGCTGGAGCGAACCCAGGAGGCGCGGCCTTGTATCCCGCCGTTGCCGTGGGGGGATAGCCTTCTTATACCGGAATTCGACCGAAGGGGCAAAACGGTGGCGCCTGGCGCGAGGGGTAACCGCCGTTCCGTTCTCGGCATAACCGCCGATCAACGCGGATCAACAATGATTAACGCTGGTGTCGCGGCTCAGCAGGTCATATAAAATAGGAAGCGACGCGGTTGGTTTTGCCGATCTCGCCGGAACCTTACCCCGGCTGACTACTAAAAGCTGGCGCAAGCTTTCGCGGAAATTGCCGGTCTTGCGTGCGCTTTCAGTGGCCAAGCCGCCCCTTTCCGCAATCCGCTTTCGCACACTTTCGCAAGAAATCACCAGCCAAGAGGTTCGCCAGGTGCGTATGCACATCCGATGACCTTTTGCGTGCTGCGATCCGATCTGCGTGAATCGGCGTTCATCTGCGGTTGCGTTGTTTAGATAGGGCTTATACCGCACCTCGGGATGCCGGGGCACAGCATCATCGCGCAAAGCGCAGGCGGGCCTGGCGAATGTGATGCTATGGTGGGATGGGCTGTGAATTCAGCCGGGACGACCCCCCCAGTGGCGTTATGCGCCATGCCGGGCGGTGTGGGATTGCAACCTGAAGGAGACCCGGCATGCATTCCGGCAATGATTCAGCGAAATATTGCCCGCCCGGCGTAAGTAAGCAAGATCCGGGTGGCCCGTCCCGTCCACGAGCCGGTACACTGCCTGAAAACGGCATCCTCTCAGGCAACCACCGGCAGGAAAGGGGACATCATGTACGATAACGACTACGCCCGCATCGAACAGGCGATGTGGTTCATGGAAGGTCATTTCCAGGAGCAACCCAGTCTGGAGGAGATGGCGGCGAGCGTGGACCTGAGCAAGTATCACTTCCAGCGCCTGTTCACCCGCTGGGCGGGCATCAGTCCCGGGCGCTTCCTGCAGTGCCTCACCCTGAACCACGCAAAGGATAGGCTGGAATCCTCCCACGGCGTGCTCGACGCGTCCCTGGACGCGGGGCTGTCCGGCCCGGGGCGGCTGCACGATCTATTCGTCACCCACGAGGCCGTGACGCCCGGCGAGTTCAAGCGCAATGGTGAAGGACTGCAAGTCGGCTATGGCTTTCACCTCACGCCCTTTGGCGACTGCCTGCTGGCGCTCACCGAGCGCGGCATCTGCGGGCTGTCCTTCGTGGAGGCAGGGGGCCGGGCGGGTGCATTGCTGGATCTGCAATCGCGCCTTCACAAGGCTGAGTTCCGCGAGGAAACCCCGCGCACCGGCGCCACCGTCGAGCGCATCTTCGCCCCCAGCGGCATCGGCTACGATGCGCCCCTGCGCCTGTTGCTGCACGGCACCAACTTCCAGGTCAAGGTGTGGGAGGCGCTGTTGCGCATCCCGGCGGGGATGGTCGTCAGCTATCAGGACGTGGCGGCACATATCGGAAACGCGGGCGCCGTGCGCGCGGTGGGCCACGCCGCCTCGCAAAATCCCATCGCCTACCTCATTCCCTGCCACCGTGTGATCCGCAAGGTAGGCCTGGTAGGCGACTACCGCTGGGGCGCGGCGCGCAAGCGCCTCATGCTGGCCTGGGAATCCGCCCGTGCCGGGCAGGCCTCCGGCGCGGGAGCGTGAGGCGCCGCGGGTCGTCGGCGGCCAACATCGGCGCCGGGTGCCAGCGCGTTGGCCGGCGCCGGCCGGGGGCCGTTCCGCCATGACCGAACGCATGCGGTTGGACGATGGCGTGGAGCGCCACGTGCGCGCCTACTTCGCCAGCATTGCTCACCTGCGCCATCTGGGCGTCGTGCTCCACGCGTTGCGGCCTGGCTTCTGCGAGATGCGCATGACGATCCGACCGGAACACACCCAGCAGCACGGCTACCTGCACGGCGGCATCATCGGCACCATCGCGGACTCCGCCTGTGGTCACGCGGCGCTGACCCTGCTGCCCGCGGGCGCTGACGTCGTCACTGTGGAATACAAGCTGAACTTCCTGGCCCCTGCGCGTGGGGGGCAGCTCAACGTCCGCGCCGAGGTGCTGAACCCGTTGCCTGGCGGCCGCACCCTCACTGTCGGCGAGGCGCACGCCTATGTCGTCCGGGATGGGTCGGAAACCCGCTGCGCCAGTGCGCTCGTCACCTACCTCACGCTGGGGTAGCCCTCCCCGGCGCTCGCTGCGCGGCAGCGCCCGAGCGGCTCGGCCGGCACCCACCCCATTTGGAGCATGACATGAAGGAGGAAGGTCCCCGTCTGGATGAAGCGCTGGAAGGGAGGATTCGCGCCCATTTCCAGAGCATCCCCTTCCTGCGCACCCTTGGGGCCACCCTGGGCACGGTGCGCCCGGGTTTCTGCGAGCTGCGCGTTCCCGTCCAGCCACACCTGCTGCAGGAGCATGGCTACGTTCACGGCGGCGTGGTGGGCACCTTGGCCGATTCGGCTGCGGGCTACGCGGCGCGCACCGTGGTACCGGAAGGCTCCGGCGTCATCACCGTGGAGTACAAGCTCAATTTTCTGGCTCCCGCGGACGGCGAGGAGTTGATCGGACGGGCCGAAGTGCTGAAGGGAGGGCGCACCCTCACCGTGCTGCGCTCCGACGTGTTCGCCGTGCGCGAGGGTGCGGAGACCCGTTGCGCCAGCGCCATCGTTACCTACCTGAACCTGGCACCGCGCTGAGGGCCGCCGCGCACTGGGGGCCGCTGCGCGCTGGGCGAAGGCGCCCGCTCAGGCGATCACGCCCCCCCAGTGGGTGGCGAGGGGCTTGCGGTCCTTGTCGAAGAAGTCCAGCGGCACGGCGGTGCTGCCCCGTCCCCACTGGCCCAGCACCTTTTGCGCCACGATCATCCCCACCACCGGCGACAGCTTGAAGCCGTGGCCGGAGAAGCCGTTCACGTTGAAATACCCCTGCAGCTCCGACTGGTCGATAATGGGGTGGGAGTCCACCTTGTTGATCGTGTACAGCCCGGCGTAGGAGGTGATGCGCCCGCGCACCTTGAAGGTGGGCACGCGATTGTGCAGCAGGGCCAGGAGTCGCTCCCGGAACGGCGCATCGGCCACCTCGTTGTAATGGTCCGGATCGGCCACCTCCTCCCGCTCGTCCTCTTCCTTGACCGAACCCAGGATGAGCTGCGTGCCGCTGGCCTCCAGGCGGCAGTAGAACCCCGAGACCATGTCCGCCATCATGGGCAGCGGGCCTTTCAGCCGCTCGCTGAAGTGCTTGCAGACGATCTGCACGCGGACGGGTACCATGCGGTGGGCCAGCGGATAGCCCGCCAGCTCGTTGAGCCGCATCGCCCAGGGGCCGGCGCAGTTGACCACTACCGGCGCGTGTACCTCCTCCCGCCCGGCGTCCCGGGCTAGTTCCACGGCACGCACCCGGCCGCCAACCTGGCGGATGGCCGTGACCCGCGTACGGAAGCGCACCTCCACCCCCAGCGCGCGGGCGGCATCCAGCATGTCCTCCGCCGTGCCGACCGGATCCGCAAAGCCGCCCTCGTGCTCGTAGAGCGCCTGCACCTCGTGGGACTCGCCGCCCCCGGCCTCTACAAGCTCCGGCGGCGTCGCGGCGAAGTCCAGGTCCGGGAACATGCGCGCTTTGTCGTCCGCATCCAGCACACTGGATCGCACCCCCACCCGCCGGTGCATCGCGAGGATATGGGGCAGACTGGGCTCGTCGTTGCGAAACAGGAACATCACCCCGCAGTTGTTGAAGTGGGCCCGTTCCTGGGGCAGACGCACGAAGTCGCGCCAGTTCTGGAACAGCCGCAGGGCCTCGTGGGCCATCAGCGAGACCTCGTAGTTGCTGTAGGTCTGACGGATAATGGCGGTCGAGCGGCCGGTGGAGCCCGATCCCACGCCCGGCCCTTTCTCCACCACCAGCAGCTTTTTCATGCCCGCAGCGGCCAGCTGCAGCGCACTGCTGGCGCCCATCACTCCCGCGCCGATGATGATTCCGTCATAAGCGGCAGCCATCGCGCTCCCCTCCCGCCGGCAATCGTGCCGTGCGCCCGACCGGCATCCGCGTTCGGACGACACCCGTTAGGACGCATCGGACCTTTCAGGCGCCCAATCGTTCCACCTAGTGTAACCCTCATCGTCAGGCCCAACCCAATTGGGCACACCGGTACACAGTTAGGGACGCTACCAGAAGATGAAACGACTTGTTATCCCCCTGCTGCTAGTGACCATCCTTGTCGTGGCAGGCTGTGCAAAATCCTCCGCCCGCGGCAGCGGCATCGGAAAGCGCAGCCCCTGCCCGGCGACGGATTTTACCGTGCCCTGCGGCAGAACCGCCACTGGCAATTTGTTCCGTCTGTGAGGTTGGCACTGTGCGCCTTGAGCAGGTGCGCGGCAGAGACGGCCCCTCCGCGCTTCGCCCCGGCGCCTGCCGTTGCGGGCGGCGCTGGGCGGGATGAGCGCCGGGATGCGTGAATGCTCGCTCGCCTGCGCGAATGGCTTTGCCCCGGCACGGTCCGCTTCACGGCTGTCCTGCTTCACGGTACTCTTGCCTCACGGCCCTCTTGCTTGGCCATGGCCGACAGGGCGCCGCCAGGCCTGCGCGAGAAGGCCGGCGCGTTGAATTCATCCGGCCGCCGCGCTAAACTGGCCGCACACAGGCGACCGAACCGCTCCGGATTGGGACCCGCCGCACACCGGCGATTGAACCGAACGGATTGCGGCCCCCGCGCAGGAATTTGCGCCGAAAGCGAGCGGTCATGGGATATTGCGGCAAGGCCTGCCGGCGATTGCAGAGGGTGTGGCGGATTCCGCTGGTGGTGGCAGCCTTGCTGCTGACGGGCTGCGCGCCGGCCGATTCCAGCATCGAGGCGTTCCGCGCCAACAACATCGAATGTCCCCCAACGGATCTGAAAGTGCCCTGCAAATACGGGCCGGACGGCAAGCTGTACCGGTATTGACGCTCAGGGGGGGTGCCGCACCCTTCACGTCTTGGATAGCACCTGCCCGGGCGCCTGCCATCTACTCCGCCGGCAACGCGGTGCGCGGCGAGGTATGCCGACCCGCCATGGCTCTCTTGACGCCGACCGCCGGGGAAGATATGGAGCCAGAACACCGGCCGCCATTGGCGCCGGCCGACGGGACGGCGGCTTGGCGCGTATTGTGATCAGGGGCCGACCCCTCGCGGCACATGAAAGCGGGAGCAGGGCACCATGGGAGAGCGGCTGCAAGGCAAAGTGGCAATCGTCGTCGGCGCCGGGCAGACCCCCGGGGAGACCATCGGTAACGGACGCGCCACGGCCATCCTGTTCGCCCGCGAAGGCGCGCGGGTGATGCTGGTGGACATCCGGCTGGACTCGGCCGAGGAAACGGGCGAGAGGATCGCCGCCGAGGGTGGTGAGGCCTTCGCGTTCGCCGCCGATGCCACCCGCGCCGCGGAGTGCCGGGCCATGGCCGAGGCCTGCGCGGCCCGTTGGGGGCGCATCGACGTGCTTCACAATAACGTGGGCATCGCTGACGGGGACCGCGGTCTGAGCAATGTCACCGAAGCCGACTGGGAGCGCATCGTCAACGTCAATACCAAGAGCGTCGTTTTCACCTGTCAGGCGGTGATGCCGCACATGGTGGCCCAAGGGGGAGGCTCCATCATCAACATCTCCTCGGTGGCCGCGGTCTGCAACCTGAACATGCTGGCCTACAAAACTTCCAAAGCAGGCCTCAACGCACTCACGCAGGCCATCGCCATGGGCGCCGCGCCCAAGGGCGTGCGCGTGAACGGCATCATGCCCGGGCTGATGAACACGCCCATGGCCATCGAGGGCTTCAGCCGTGCGTTGGGAATCGACCGCGCCGAGCTGATCCAGCAACGAGACTCGCAGGTGCCCCTCAAGGGCGGGATGGGCTCGGCCTGGGACGTGGCATACGCCGCCCTGTACCTGGCCTCCGACGAGGCCAAATTCGTAACCGGGGTCGTGCTGCCGGTCGATGGCGGCCAGTGCGCCATGGTCGGCTGAGGGGCGGTCCCTTCCCGATGGGATGCCCAACGAGAGATCAATAGGGGAAAAAGCATGGCACGCGTGGCATTGCTGGAAAAGGAGACCGCCCATCCCAGGGTGCGTGAGATGTTCGAGAAGATGGAGGCGGGCGGCTATCAGGTGCTCAATGTGTACAAGGCCGTTGCCCACGCGCCGACGATCGGCCCTGAAATTTTGCGCCTGGGCAACAAGATCCTCATGAAAGGCAAGCTGTCCCCGAAGCTGCGCGAGTTCGCCATCCTGCGGATAGGAGACCTGGCCAACGCTTCCTACGAGTTCACCAAGCACGTGCACTTCGGCGAGCAGGCGGGCATCTCCCGCGCGCAGATCGACGCCCTGCCGCATTGGGAACGCTCCGAATTGTTCGACGAGGACGAGCGCGCCGTGCTGGCCTACACGGACGAGGTGTCGCGCACCTACCGCGCCCGCGACGAGACCTTCGCCGCTCTGCGCAGGTTCCTGGACGATCAGGAGATCGTTGAGCTCACCATTGCCATCGGATATTACGAGATGATGTGCCGTCTGCTGGAGGCCCTCCAGATAGAGCTGGAAGACGAGGAATTTCAGACGTTTTGAGCGCCGTCCGGCGTTTTTGTGTGCGGGCTGGTGTGGTGTATTATCGGTTCCTTTGAAAGATCTGTTTTTTTTTACGGATTCGGGCAATCGCAATAAGGTTCTGTTTTTATTGAACAACACCTCACCCCCCATCCCCCTCTCCCGCGGGAGAGGGGGAGCAGCGCGCCGCTCGCAAGCGATGCGGACGGGCGGAGGTGGGGTTGAAGCGCAACCCCATCGATCGCTTGTATTTCTTAAGATTTAATCAACGAGCTTCTGATTCACCCCGTTTCCCTCCAATATTTGACCGGGAGTAAGAGCCACTGATGAAGGCGGTGATGCTGGGGAAGCTGTTCAAACCGGCCGGTCGGATTATCGCCCTGGCTATCACGGCCGGGATGCTGGGCCTGTTTGCCTACAACGCGGCCACGTTGGAGCCCAGCTTTCTCAATCTGATGGACAAGAAGTGGGTGGACTTCATCATCAAGGAGCGGGGGGCACAGCCCCATAGCGGCCGGGTGGTGATCGCCGCCGTCGACACCCTGAGCGTGGACCGCTACGGCCGCTGGCCCTGGCCGCGGGCGCGCATGGCTGAACTGGTGGAGGCCCTCACCGACCATTACGAGGTGCGCACCATCGGATTCGATATCGTATTTTCCGAGCCCGAACCCGGCGGCGACCTTATCGAAAGCGTCAAGGATCGGTTCAACAGTCTCGGCTTCGAGCCGAGCGCGAAAGCAGACCGCTTCCTGCAATTCCTGGAAGGCGCGAAGGCCGGCGTGAATGGAGATGCCCGGTTCGCCGGGGCATTGGCCGAGGCCGCCAATTCGGTGCTGGGATATTTCTTTTTTTCACGGCGCGGCTCTGTGATTCATCTGAGCCAAGCCGAGATTGCCACCGCGAAGGCATCCCTTGCCGGCCTGGAGATTTCCGACATCAAGGGACCGGTGGATAGGGGAACGGTTCCCATCGGGTTGCTGCCGGAACCCAACATCGAAGCAATCGGTGAGGCTGCGTTGTCTGCGGGCTTCTTCAACATTATTCCGGATCGGGAGGATGGCCTCATACGCCGCACGCACCTGCTCATGCAATTCGGGGACAACGTTTATCCTGCCCTGGGGCTGCAAGTGTTCAGGCAGTATCTCGGGGCCGAAGCGATCGCGATCGAGACTGACCAAAGCGGATTCATTCGTACCATCAAAGTCGGCGACAGGTTGATCGTTCCCAATTTCGACGGTTCGATTCTGCTCAACTTCAGGGGGCCGGAAGGAACGTTTCCCCGCTATTCGGTCTTCGAGATTATCGAGCGGAAAATTCCCAAAGAACAGTTGCTGGACAGGATCGTTTTGGTGGGCGCGACCGAAATAGGCCTCTCCGATTTTCGTAACACGCCGGTATCGGTGGCTCTCGCAGGTGTGGAAATTCATGCCACCTTGCTGGACAACCTCCTCACCGATACCTACTTCGAGCAGACCTTGTTGAACGACATCTACACATTATTCCTGATGCTTTGTGCGGGGCTCTTGCTGGCCGTCGTACTGCCCATGCTGAGAAACCTGCATGGAACAGTCCTGGTTCTCGCCTTGGTGCTGGGGTACACGTTCTTACACCGCTGGATGGTGACGGAGCTGCTTACCTGGCCTTCCTACGTTTATGTGGCGCTAACCCTTCTGGCCGTTTGGGCCGGGGTACGCGGCTTCGATCGTGGAATGTCTCGCTAGCCAGCATTTGTGCCAGGAGCGCCGTCTGTTTTGCTGAGCGGGCGCATATCCCTGGTGATCAATCGATTACAATGCCTTGGCCACCAAACCCCCACGGGTCTCCTGCAAGCTGTCCGAAAATATTCTATGTGGGAGAAGAATCGCGCGACACGCAAGCGATTCAACGCGCGACACGCAAGCGATTCAACGCGCGACACGCAAGCGATTCAACGCGCGACACGCAAGCGATTCAACGCGCGACACGCAAGCGGTGCGCCCCTTGCTTGCAGCCGTGGAACGTGACCTAGCGAAAGGGTCAAGCCATGCGGGAAGTGATCGAGCTGCGCACCGGCGCGCGGGAAGAGCTGATCGACATTACCGAGCAGGTGCGGGCCATCGTAGCCAGGGCCGGCACCGCCAACGGCCTGGTGGCCCTGTACGCGCAGGGCTCCACCGCGGCCATCATGATCCAGGAAAACTGGGACGCCAGCGTGCCCACCGACGTGGTGACCCTGCTGCGCAAGCTCATCCCCCAGGGCGTATGGCTGCACGACCGCGTGGACGACAATGGCGACGCCCATCTCAAGGCGGGCCTCGTCGGGCCGTCGGAGACCATTCCCCTGATCGAAGGCCAGTTGGGACTGTCCCGCTGGCAGAATATATTTTTCTGCGAGTTCGACGGCCCGCGCGACCAACGCACGGTGGT
>JACZVE010000390.1 GCA_022572825.1 SAR324 cluster bacterium | reverse complement strand
TTGCCTTGAAGATTCTCTTATAGGCTCACTGAACTGAAGGATAGTTAAGAAAAAAACGGCCTGGCCTATCCGCCAGGCCGTTTTTTTCTTAACTATTCTTCAGTTCAGTGAGCCTAGAAGAGAATCTTCAAGGCAAACTGGATCTGACGCGATGTGGTGGTGGTCTGGGAGATTCTTCCCGCATCGGCCCTGACCGGCGTGCCGGCCCGAGAAAACAGCCTCGTACCAGGACTCCCAAAGTTGGCTCGGTTGAACATGTTGAAGAACTCGGCTCGGAACTGCACCTCGGTTCCTTCAGCCACGAGCATTTTCTTGATCAGGGAGAAATCGAACTGAGCCACTCCCGGAATCCTCAGGGTGTTGCGTCCCAATTGGCCGTAAAAACCAGCAGCCGGGACCGCGCAAGGGCGATGCCCACTGAGACGCCGCCGTGGAGAGGTTCATCCTCATTCGGTCAGGCGACGCCGCAGCGCCTTGCCCGCCGGCAGGTGGGCCACCAGCCGCCACAGGGTATGGGCGGCGGCGTCGACGGGCATGCCCTCCAGCAGCCCGGCCAGCTCCTCGCAAAACTCCCACTCCACCGCCGCGGCCCGCGCCCCGAGTGCTTCGCCTCTGGGTGTGAGGGAAAACAGCGCTTTGCGGGCGTCCTGGGGATCTGAGCGCCTGGCGACCAGCCCGGCTTGCGTCAGCCCGGCAACGAGCCGGCTGGGACTGCCGGCTTCGCACACCAGCCGCTCGCCCAATTCGATCAGGGATACGGGTTGCGCCGCTGCCAGCACGGCCAGCACCTCCGCCTGGGCGGGTGTCAGGCCCAGAGGCTTCAGCCCCTCACCCAGCAGCCGGTTTCCCTCCCGCTGAGCCGCCAGCACCAAGGTGCGAAACAGGTTGATCGCCTGCACACGGGCTTCCCGTTCGATGGCCATTCATTTATCCCATTGCGTCAGTTATCCTTTTGCTTAGTTAATACATGATACATCATCAATGATACGTCAATTATCAGTTGCAAATAATGAGACCGTGGCCGCATCGTGCGCATTCATTATCGGCATTGAAGGAAACGCGATTTAGATCCAGTCCGCGGCCTTGGTGCGCTCGTTGCGTACATTTCCCGTGTTCAGGGTGGAAGCGGGCTCGATCAGGATGATCTGCGTTTCCTCCTCGGCGACAGGCAGGTGCTCGACCCCTTTCGGAATGATCAGAAACTCCCCCTCCTCCAGCGAGATATCCCGATCGCGAAAGCGGATCAACAGTTTCCCCTTCACAACCATGAACATCTCGTCCTCATGCTCGTGATGGTGCCAGATAAATTCACCCTTGAGCTTGGTGAGCTTGACGTACGATCCATTGAGCTCGCCGGCAATCTTCGGTGTCCAGCGCTCCTTGATCAGGGCGAACTTTTCGGCGAGGTTGACTTTATCCATGGTGCTTTCCTCCGGGGGGGATTTATTGTTCACGAATGATACTAAATCCCGTTCAAAATGAGGCGATTGTTGCTTGAGGGAAACGCTGCGAGTCTCGCGTTTCTCGCTGCGAGTCTCGCGTTTCTCCTCTCCCCCGCCAGGTGTTTATACGACCACTGGGAGAGGGCAGCTTTCCTCTACCTCGCATCGCGTTTTCAGCGCTGTAAGTCTCCCTCTCTGCCTGGCGGAGAGAGGGGGAAGAAACGCGAGACTCGCAGCGTTTCAACGCGCGGCACGCAAGCGTTTCAACGCGAGCTGGCGAGGGTTTCAGGGAGTGAAGTTGCAACGAAGTCCCGCTCATTGAATGCGAATTGTTAAGGCGCGACGGTTTGACGGGACGAGGCGCGCATACGATACCAGCTCGGTAAAATCGCAGCCTGGGCGTCATGTCGGGCGGGAATCAACCAGCCAGGGCCAGCAGCTCGGCGACGACGGCAGCAATGCGCAAGGCGACGCGCGACTTTTCCATCAGGGGCAGAGACTCCGGGGGCGGTGCCGCCGCGCCGTCCGCTCCACGCCGCAGCAGCGTCACGCGGTTGTTTGGGCTTTCAAAGCCGGAGCCGGGCTCCGTGATATCGTTGGCCACCACCAGATCCGCGTTTTTGCTGCGCAGCTTTTTCTCGGCATTTTCCAGCAGATTTTGGCTTTCCGCGGCAAATACCACCAGCACTTGGCCCGGACGCTTGCGCTCGCCTGCCTGGGCCGCAATGTCCGGATTCGCCTCCAGCTCCAGCGTGAGATTGGGGCGTCCGGCGCGCTTGATCTTGTGCTCGGCGGGGTTGCGCACGCGATAGTCGCTGACCGCGGCGGCGAATACCAGCGCATCCTGAGCCGGCTGGTGCTCCAGCACGGCGGCGCGCATTTCTTCTGTGCTGGTCACCTGGCTCAGGGCGATCCCTGTGGGTTTCGGCAGCGCGGTGGGCCCGGAGACCAGCAGGACGTCGGCCCCTGCATCCCGGCAGGCCTCCGCCACGGCGTAGCCCATGCGCCCGCTGGAGCGGTTGGTGATGAAGCGCACGGGATCGATCCTTTCCACCGTGGGGCCCGCCGTGACCAGCACCTTCCTCCCCGTCAGAGTACCGCCTGGAGCGCTGTCGGCGAAATGGCGCGCCACCGCCGCCACGATACGGTCGGGGTCCGCCAGCCGCCCGGGCGCCTCCCTGCCCTCGGCGAGAAAGCCGGTCTCGGGAGGGATGATGTGCACGCCTCGCTGCCGCAGAACCTCCAGATTCTCCTCCATGGCGGGGTTGGCCAGCATGTTGTCGTTCATGGCCAGCGCCAGGTAGATGGGCGCGGTGGTGGCCAGCAGCACGGTGCTGAGCAGGTCGTCCGCCAACCCTGCGCGCAGCTTGGCGACCACGTTGGCCGTGCAGGGCGCTACCAGCGCCAGTTCCGCCTGCTCGGCCAGCCGGATGTGACCGATGCGGCTTTCCTGATCCAGATCGAACTGCCGGGTGCCCACCGGGCGGTTGGACAGGGTCTGAAAGGTGAGGGGCTGCACGAACTCTGTGGCGTGCGCGGTCATCACCACGCTCACCCCGGCACCGGCGCGCTTGAGACCGCGCAACACCTCCACGCCTTTGTAGCAGGCGATGCCGCCGGATACCCCGAGCAGTATTTCCCTCCCCTGCAGGTGCGTCATGGCCTCCCTTCAACCCTCAGCACACCGTGGCGGTGCAGGTTTCGCGGGACCGCTGGCAGCTGCCCGGCGCGCACGCCTTGGGTGTGTCAAAAACTTAGGCGGTTCAAAAACCCGGCCAACCGCGCCTCGAACGGCCGCGGCTTCCCTCGGGGCCGCCTGCACCAAGTCTGGAGGAGGTAGGGACAA
>JACZVE010000389.1 GCA_022572825.1 SAR324 cluster bacterium | reverse complement strand
ATCGGAAACATCAGTCAGACTTTCGAAAACTCAAAGGCGACAAGGTCAGATACCAGAACCTGAAAAAGAGGGTATCGGACTGGAATAAAACCGAGGATGGCCGAATCTCAAGATCGCTTGCGTATTGGAACAGGATTGCGAGGATGGCAGGCCATGCGGGCGTCAGCAAGAAACAGTGGATGGCAATTCTTTTGCGATATGGAAACAAATGCGCATATTGCGGAGCTGAAGGAAAAATGACAATAGATCATGTAATCCCGGTGTTTCGTGGCGGCATTCATGCTGTTGACAACGTAGTTCCAGCGTGTTCTGCCTGCAATTCAAAGAAGCACTATAAGTCTATACAGGACCAAATCGGGAGACATCGGCAGATTCGGCTCCCAGAGTAAACAATCACATCACACTTCTCGGATTCGGACCATGGACTCGGTCGCTCTGATCTCTGACAAGGAAGCCAATTCGGCCCTATCCCCAACCATTCGTAAGTACCGCGCAGCGTCAAAAAGCGCGGAAACGAAACGTGCCATCGAGAAAGGCTGGCGCGCCTTCGTCGCCTGGTGCCGGGAAAGGGAAGCTCGACCATTTCCCTGCGACCCGGAGACGCTGGAGGCCTACCTCATTCATTTGGCCGAATCGGGACGAAAGGTCTCGACTATCGAGCAAGCTCGCTACGCAATCAATACCCGGCACAAGCTAGCCGGGCTACTGGCGCCCGGTGATAGCCACCAGGTCAAGATCGCGCTCGCAGGCATCCGCCGCTCACTTGGCACGCGTCAGCGCCGGTCGGCCGCCTTTACGCTGGACCACGTGCGGCTGATCCGGTTCCGAGGCGACCTAAAGGGCCTGCGCGACCGCGCGCTTTTGATGACCGCCGTGTGTGGAGGATTCCGGCGCTCCGAGTTGGCCGCCATGCGCGCAGAGGACGTGGAGGCAACTCCGCACGGCATTCGGATCTTTCTTGCACGCTCCAAGGGGGACCAGGAAGGGGAAGGGGTGCACGTGGACATTGTGCGCTCCACGGTGTCGCCACGGCATTGCCCCGTGGAGGCCTTGGGGCGATGGCTAGCGGCCTCGGGGCTGCGCGAGGGGCCGCTGTTTCCTTCCCTTCGAAGGTGGAACAGGATCTCTTCCAAGCCTCTATCAGCAGAAGGAATCAACCTGTTGGTAAAATGGGCGGCCGGGCAGTGCGGCCTCGATCCGGCCGAATTTTCCGGTCACTCGACCCGTTCCGGGTGCGCCACGTACCTCCTCGACCGGGGGATCGCCATCAACGTCGTGGCCGACCACCTGCGCCACAAATCCATCGACACCACCCGGCGCTACGACCGCAATGCGACGGCCCGGGCGCTTACCGGGGTATACTGAATCGCACCCTCCGCCACGGCATCGATGCCGCGCGCCGGGGGAGAGGCGGGGCTGACCGTGGCGGAATGGCTTCTGGAGGCGGGTCTCAGGGCCACCACGATGGGATAGGACGAGGCAGGATCGATGGCGAGAATTCTGGTGACGGGCGGGGCGGGGTTCATCGGATCCCACCTCTGCGAGCGGTTGCTGGGGATGGGGCACGATGTGATTTCCCTGGACAATTACTTCACCGGCACCAGGGAGAACATTAGGCCACTGACGGACAATTTCCGCTTCGAGGCGATTCGTCACGACATCACCGATCCAATTTACCTGGAAGTGGATCAGATTTATAACCTGGCCTGCCCGGCTTCTCCGGTGCACTACCAGTACAACCCGGTGAAGACGGTCAAGACCAACGTCATGGGCACGATCCACATGCTCGGCTTGGCGAAGCGGGTCAATGCGCGCGTCCTCCAGGCGTCGACCTCCGAGGTCTATGGCGATCCCGAGGTGCAGCCTCAAACCGAATCCTATTGGGGCAACGTCAACCCCATCGGCCCCAGAAGCTGCTACGACGAGGGCAAGCGCGTGGCGGAAACGCTGATGATGGACTACCACCGCCAAAATCAGGTGGATATCCGAATCGTCCGCATCTTCAACACCTACGGTCCCCGCATGCGGCCCGACGACGGGCGGGTCGTCAGCAATTTTATCGTCCAGGCCCTGAAGAACGAGCCGATCACGATCCACGGCGACGGCAAGCAGACGCGGGCGTTCTGTTACGTCAGCGATATGGTGGAAGGCATCGTCCGGATGATGGAGACCCCGGACCTGACTGGGCCGGTGAATTTGGGCAATCCAGGGGAATTCACCATGCTGCAACTGGCGGAGCAGGTGAAATCCCAAACTGGCTCAGGCTCCGAAATCGTGTTTGTCCCGCCGCGGGAGGACGACCCTATTCAGCGCAATCCCGACATTTCCCTGGCTGAGGAGAAGCTCGGCTGGCGGCCCACCGTCCAATTGGAGCAGGGCCTGGACCGCACCATCGCCCACTTCGACGACCTGCTGCGCAGCACCGCAAGCTGAGCTTCGCGGCGACGCCCAACCTGGCCGGGCTTCCGCAATTCCGCCTCCAGTGCGGCATTCCATGATTCGGCACTCGCATCCTCCGACCTGGATCGGGCCCATACTCTCGCCGATATGGGTCTTACGGGACACCCTGCGGTTGACATTTGGCCGCAAATGTCCGAACGTATGTTCACTATTTTTCCGAATCGATGGCGGCTTCATCCGGGAGCGCGCCGGGCATGCGGATGGGCATCGCTTGCGGCAATCGCCTGGGCCAATCGATTGGGGCACATAGGAAACCAGCTCAGCCCACGGAGGGCTTGAAAATATGAAAGTTTTGACCCGAAGACAGCAGGAAGTGCTGGACTACATCGCCTTGTACCATCAGGAGCGGGGCTATTCACCGGCGGTGCGGGACATCGCCAAGCACTTCCACCTGGTGTCCGCGGCGGGCGTACACAAGCACATCAAGGCCCTGGTCAAGAAGGGAGTCCTGGCCAAGGAAGACTATCTGTCGCGCTCTTTGCGGGTCTTGCGCCCCAAGTCCGCGCCGGCGGCAGGCGACACGGTAGAGCTGCCGCTGATGGGGTATGTGGCGGCCGGTCAGCCCATCGAGGCGGTGCAGCAGGGTCAGGAGACCATCGCCGTTCCCAGCGGTCTGCTCACCAAGACCCACGGCAACTACCTGCTGAAGGTACGGGGGGAGTCGATGATCGAGGAATTTATTTGCGACGGAGACTACGTGGTGATGGAACCGCGGGAGACTGCCAACAATGGAGAAACCGTCGTCGCCCTGATCAACGGTCAGGAAGCCACCCTCAAGCGCTTCTACCGGGAGGCGGACCATATCCGCCTGCAACCGGCCAACCCGTCCATGGCGCCGATCCTGATCCGCGACG
>JACZVE010000388.1 GCA_022572825.1 SAR324 cluster bacterium | reverse complement strand
ATACCTTCAACGCCCTGAATCCGGGCCTCATCGATTCCGATGCCTGCGTTACCGGCAAGCCTATCGAGCAGGGTGGGATTCGCGGGCGGATCGAAGCCACGGGCAACGGCGTTTTCTACGGCGTGCGGCATGTTCTCAGCTATGCCGAGGATATGAAGAAGCTCGGTCTGTCACCGGGCCTGGATGGCAAGAGGGTGGTGGTGCAGGGCATGGGGAACGTCGGCTACCACGTGGCCAAATTTTTCCAGCAGGCCGGGGCCGTAATCGTGGCGGTCGCGGAATACGACGGCGCGATCTACAATCCGAATGGCATCGATATAGATGAATTACAGGCACACCGCAAAGAGACGGGCTCCACGCTTGATTTTCCCGGCGCGAAAAATTTTGAGAATGGCAAACAAGCGCTTGAGTACGAGTGCGACATTCTTGTCCCTGCAGCGCTGGAGCGGCAGATCACAGCGGAAAATGCGCCGCGCGTGCAGGCTAAAATTATCGCCGAAGCCGCCAACGGACCCACCACTGCCGATGGGGAGGATATCCTGCTGAAGAAAGGCGTGATGATCATTCCGGACATGTATCTCAATGCGGGGGGTGTGACGGTGTCCTATTTTGAGTGGCTGAAGAATTTGAGCCATGTGCGTTTTGGCCGCATGAGCAAGCGTTTCGAGGAGGCTTCGAATATGGGACTGCTGAATGCGGTTGAGAAGCTGACCGGCAAAGCTCTGAGCCAAGACGAAAAGACTTTGATTTCACACGGTGCCGATGAAATCGATCTGGTCGTTGTTGCTGGCGGCGTCGGCCCAGAATTGGGAGGTCGACTCCGGGTTGGCAAGGCTTACCTGAATGGACTCCCCGGGGCTTAAAGTCATACCGTCGGTGGACGAAACGTCGCTACCGCCCAGGTAAACGTCTCCCGTATTGTCGGAGCGGGCTTTAAACACGGCGGTGTTGAAATTGCCTTTGTGGCTGGCCTGAACCCGGGTTCCGGCGGTGGTTACTTTGATGGTTCCCGAGACTGCCATTACTCCTCCACTCCGAAGACCATGCCGGACACGGTGGCGCTGGCCGTTACGTCCAGGTTCAGCGTATTGTCGGCTGCCGCCAGGACAAGTCCCTCACCCAGATGGGGTGCGTCGTGGACACCGGCGGCGGCCAGCAGCACGGCGAAATGCTCCGACCGGCAGCCAGCCATCAACGCGCACAGTGCAATGCGACGGTGCGTGGCTTCAGCGCCGGCCGGCGGCAGGGTGGCGACCAATATCTCCGGGTCGCGTCCGCCCAGCATGGCCTCCACGCGGCGCGGGGTGGGCGGCACGACGGGCAGGACGCCTCCCAGCCCGACGCGGTAGATGGCGCGGTTGACCTTGTCGAAGGGATGCTGCTCCGTGACGGCCAGGGCGTCCAGGCGGCTCATGGCCTGGCTGCTCATGGGCAGTGCGGGGGTGGGGTTTTGACGTACTTCCATTGATACCTTTTTGAACGCAACAAGGCATCAAACGGGATCGATGCGGCGGGTGATCGAGCGGCTGATTCCGAAGGTGGGGATGAAGCAGGAATGCTTGCCCGCGCCCCCCGCCACCAGGATGGTGATGTCTTCCGGCTTTTCCACAATGGGCACCTCGGCGTCGTCGTCATCGGTGTCGATCCAGTCCGGCCACGCGTTCATGTTCCACATGGCCTTGTGCCGTATCTTGCCCACCGTGTTGCGGGCGTGGCGGAAGAGGAACTCCTGCACGTCCCGCCGGCTGATTCCGTCGTCCGCGATGTGCCGGCTGTGCTCGGGTCCCAGCACGACCAGCACGTCCCCAGCGCCGATGGCGCCGGAATTGTTGTGGCCGATGGTCGCCATGGTGTCCGCCACGGTCAGCAGGATGTTTTCGCCGGAGGAACAGACGTGATCGTTCACGTTGTGGGGCGCCTCCCCGGAAAACACCGTCACCGTGCTGTCCTCGCGCCGGAAGCCCAACGCGATGCGCAGCGGCTCCCAGGGCGTGGCGGCCTCGTTTTCCGCGATGCAGTAAGTGAACTTGCACGGCGAGCCCTGGGTGGCCTGATCGCCCTGACCCGGCAGCGCGCCGCCCACATTGATCAGCACCAGCCGCAGGGCCCGTCCGATGGTGGCGTTGGCACGGTTGCCGGGGCCGAACGCGCCGTAGCCGCCGTTCATCCCCAGCGCTTCGGTCAGGGGACCCGTCACGATCACCAGCACGCCGCAGGGATGGGTGGTGGCCTGCACGCTGTACAGACCGAAGGCCGGGTCGCAGGCCGCCGCAATGGCGGTCACCAGCACGGGCATGTGCGCCGGGAGGCAGCCGGCCATCACGGCGATGTTTTCGAGGGTCGCCTCCGCCCAGCGCGGGGGAATGATTCCGATCACTTCGCTGGCCGCACCCCCCGCGCCCGCGATCATCTCGCGCACCTTCATTTCGGTGGGAGGAATGATCGGCAGCCCGTCCGTCCACGCACGCGCGAGGAAGGCCTCCTGCACGTCATCGAAGTCCCGCAGATTGAGCCGTTCACTGACCAGCTTCTCGTTGAACACCGCATCCTCCCGGCGCCGGCCCGCCGTTCGCGGGCAGTGCCTGCAAGCTATCTCAATATTGGGCCGATAAAGTTGTCAGGGCCGAATCGCTTGCGTGTCGCGCGTCCTCACCCCCCCGCTCCATGAAATGAGACCTTTGCGTAAGGGCGAGGGCGGGGCGGCTGTTCGAATAACCTCACCCCCGCCGCCTGCCGGGCACCGCTTGCGAGTCGCGCGGCGCCTCCCCTCTCTCCCAAGGTGAGGGGAGCTACCTTTGCGCATTCCCCGCGAGCGCGGTCTTGCACACCCCTCTCCGCATCGGAGAGGGGCAGTCTCACCACTCATCGGCAGATACAAACATGCTGCGCTGCGCATCCGACTGAAGCCGATAAGTGGTGAGGCAAGGTGAGGTCGGACCCTATCATGCACTCGGCGCCCTAACCGTGGAGTTACGCAAAGGTTTCGTGAAATGGAGAGGGGGTCTGCGTGCATTCGCGGTTGGATCCAACAAAGTCGTACTAGCGCAGCTCCCGCGTGAGGGCCGATATGACCGGCTCCAGCGCCGCCTGGGCGCGTTGGGCGACTTGGTCGGGTTTGAGCCCGCCGATGGGATGCTCCACGATGGCGATGGCTAGATCGGGCATGCCCAGGTTCTTCGACTCCTCCCGCGCCAGCCCGACGAAGGCGTCCGTGCAGATGGTGACCGTGGGAATGCCGCGCTTTTCCAACTCCACCGAGTCGTGGATACACCACGACGTGCACGACCCTCAGTCACCGATGGCGGTGATCACCGCCTGCACCT